>NZ_JAJNIR010000005.1:0-99809 GCF_022385935.1 Mammaliicoccus sp. J-M41
ACCTGTTCCCATGCCGAACACAGAAGTTAAGCTCTTTAGCGCCGATGGTAGTTGGGCTTACGTTCCGCGAGAGTAGGACGTTGCCGGGCAAATGTTTATAAATGGATGCGATGAGCCGCACTCGAGACCTGTTAGGTCTCTTTTTTTATGTTTAAATTTAGTTGAAATAAAGTAGAAGATAAAGGGCATGTATACAGTACATAATAAATAAAGATATAACAGGGTTTATATCAAAAAAACATCTCATTTCTTTCTGTAATAAACAGAGAAATGAGATGTTTTAATTTGGTTACGTACTTATATTAGCAATGAATAAAGCATTTTATTCTTATTAATATAGATGTATTTAGGATCAAATTCGCTAACGTTCTTATAAAGTTGGTCTAAATCGTTATGATCTTTAAGTTGAATACCTATAATAACAGAACCAGTATTTTGGCTCGATTTTTTTAAGTATTCAAATTTTGTTATATCATCATTTGGTCCAAGTACTTCGTTAACAAATTCTCTTAATGCCCCTGGTCTTTGTGGGAAGTTAACAATAAAGTAATGTTTCATATCTTCAAATAAAAGTGAGCGTTCCTCAATTTCTTTCATTCGGTTAATATCATTGTTACCACCACTGACAATACAAATAACATTTTTACCTTTAATTTCATTTTTATAATGATTAAGTGCAGTGACACTTAAAGCGCCAGCTGGTTCTGCAATAATAGCTTGTTTAGAGTACATATCTAGGATTGAACTACATACTTCACCTTCATCTACAGCAACAAAGTCATCAACAACATTTTTTGAAATTTCGAATGTTAATTGTCCAACTTTCCCTACTGAAGCGCCATCTACAAATTTATCGATATCCGTTAATGTAACAATTTTATTAGCTTTAACAGATTGAGCCATACTACTTGCTCCAAGTGGTTCTACACCAATGACTTGTGTAGTAGGCATTGTATCTTTAAGATAAGTGCCTACTCCTGAAATTAAGCCACCGCCACCAATTGCAGCGAAGCAATAATCAAATTTGATATCTTCTTCTTCTGCATAATCTACTATTTCTTTAGCGATCGTACCTTGACCAGCAATTGTATTAATATTATCAAATGGATCAATAAAGCTTAATCCAAATTGTTCAGTATAATCTAACGCATGTTTTAAGCAATCATCAAAAGTATCGCCAATTAATTCTATTTGTACAAATTCACCACCGAAAAATTTAACTTGATTAATTTTTTGAGCTGGTGTTGTTACTGGCATAAATATAACAGCTTTGATTTCGAGTTGTTTAGCCGTGAATGCGATACCTTGTGCATGATTACCTGCGCTCGCACAACTAACGCCATTTGCTCGTTCTTCGTCTGTTAACTGATTAATTGCATAGTACGCACCTCTTAATTTAAAGGAACGTACCCATTGCAAATCTTCTCTTTTTAAATATACATTACAGTCAAACTTCTGTGATAAATACATATCTTTTTCTAATGGTGTTTGTTTTACTGTATCTTTTAATTTTAAAAATGCTTCTTTTATATCTTCAGCACTTAAACGTGTTTTTAAGGTCATTCTACCACTCCCAATTATCAGCACTTAAACGTGTTTTTAAGGTCATTCTACCACTCCCAATTAGTTGTGCATTTTTTCATATTGGTTGATCTGTTCTTCATAAGTTAATGTAATAGCAATATCATCTAAACCATTAACCAATTTATTCTTCCATGTCGCATCTATATCAAAATGATATTTTGCTTCAGGTGTAATAATAAGTTGGTTAGGTAAATCAATCGTTATTTCACTATGTTGCGCTATTGCTTCTCTGTCTTCTTTATTTTCAATTACAATAGGTAACATACCATTTTTAGTACAGTTCATATAAAATATATCACTAAAACTACCTGCTATAATGATTAAGAATCCAAAGTCTTTTAATGCCCAAGCTGCGTGTTCTCTTGATGAGCCACAACCAAAATTATCACCTGAAATGAGTATGCTTGCACCTTTGTATTCTGGTTTATTTAAGTTGAAATCTGGATTATCAGAGCCATCTTCTAAATAACGCCATTCGTCGAATAAGAAGGGGCCAAAACCAGTTTTAGAAATTCTTTTCAAAAAAGCTTTTGGAATGATTTGATCCGTATCAATATTATCATTGAGTAGGGGAACTGTTTTACCATTAAAAATATTAATTGGTTCCATTTAAATGACCACCTTTCTAGTATCTACAAATCTTCCGTTAATAGCTGCTGCTGCTGCCATTGCAGGAGATACAAGATGCGTTCTTGCGCCTTTACCTTGACGACCTTCAAAGTTACGGTTACTTGTTGAAGCACAGTGAACACCGTTAGGAACTTGGTCAGGGTTCATTCCTAGACACATTGAACATCCAGGTTCACGCCAATCAAATCCTGCTTCTTTGAAAATTTTATCTAGACCAAGCGCTTCTGCTTGAAGTTTAACACTTCTAGATCCAGGAACGACTATTGCTGTAATATCTTGATGGACTTTATGACCATCTACAATTTTACTTGCTTCAATAAGATCTGAAAGTCTTGCATTTGTACAAGAACCAAGGAAAACATAACCTAGAGGAATATCTCTAGCAGTTTGACCTGGTTGAAGGCCCATGTAATTATAGGCTCTTTCATCATTTAAATCTTTAATTTCTGGGAATGGCGTATTAAAACTAACACCCATTTCAGGACTTGTACCCCAAGTTACTTGTGGTTCAAGATCACTTACGTCTACAGTAATTACTTTATCGTAAGTAGCATCTTCATCTGAATACAAAGTTTTCCAATCTTCAATAGCTGCTTCAAAGTTCTCTGGTTGATATTTACGTCCTCTTACATATTCAAAAGTTGTTTCATCTGGCTTCATCATGCCATATTTAGCACCAGCTTCGATTGCCATATTACAAATTGTCATTCGCTCATCCATTGTCATATTAGAAATAGCTTCACCAGCGAATTCTAAAGCGTAACCAGTACCAAAATCAACTCCGTGTTGATTGATTAAGTATAGGATAATATCTTTAGCATAAACACCAGTTGGCAATGTACCATCAACTTGAATTTTCAAGTTCTTTGGTTTAGTTTGCCATAGTGTTTGAGTTGCAAAAACATGTTCGACTTCACTTGTACCTATACCAAAAGCAATAGCTCCAAATGCACCATGCGTTGCAGTATGTGAATCTCCACATACGATAGTTTTACCTGGTTGTGTTAAACCTGTTTCTGGGCCAACCATATGCACGATACCTTGTTCATCTGAACCCATATCAAATAACTTTACACCAAATGCTTCACAGTTTTTTTGCAAAGCACTAATTTGTTTATTAGCAATTTCATCTCTAATATTGAATATATCAACTGTAGGTACATTATGATCCAATGTTCCAAACGTTCGATCGGGACGTCTTACTGTCCTATTTTGTAATCTTAAGCCTTCGAATGCTTGAGGAGATGTAACTTCATGAATAAGGTGTAAGTCGATGTATAATAATTGGGGTTCACCTTCTTTACCAGCTATTATATGTCGATTCCATACTTTATCAAATAATGTTTGAGACATGTCGTTTTCCTCCTTCTAAATATTATTTTTGATTGCTTCGAAGACTTCAGATGTACTGTTATTTCCACCTAAATCTGTAGTTGCAATACCTTTCTTGATTGTGCTAAATACGATATCTTCTAAATACTGAGCGCATTCAGGTTGATGTAAACTTTCTCTAATACACATTGCTAATGATAGTAACATACCACTTGGGTTTGCTTTATTTTGACCGGCTATATCAGGTGCAGAACCGTGTATTGGTTCATATAAACTTGGTCCATTCTCACCAAAACTTGCAGAAGGTGAAAGGCCAAGTGATCCTGGAATAACTGAAGCTTCATCACTAAGAATATCTCCAAATAAATTTTCAGTTACAATAACATCAAACTGTTTAGGATTTGTAATTAAATGCATGCTACATGCGTCTACTAAGAGATGATTTAGTGTAACATCTGGATATTCTTTAGAAACTTGTTCTAATGTTTGTCTCCAAAGTTTAGAAGAGCTTAGTACATTTTCTTTATCTACTGATGTAACGGTTTTATTTCGTTTAGTAGCTAGCTGAAATGCAACGTGTGCGATTCTTGTAATTTCTTCTTTAGTATATGCAAGTGTGTCAATTGCTTTTTCATAATCAAAATATTTTGGTTCTCCAAAATATAAACCGCCTGTTAATTCACGTACAATTATAAAATCAGTACCTTTGACGAGTTCTTCTTTTAATGGTGATAAATGTGCAGTTGATTCAGTAACAATTGTTGGTCTAATGTTAGCAAATAATTTCAATGCTTTTCTAATACCTAATAGGCCGTGTTCTGGTCTATTTTTTGGATCAGTCCATTTAGGACCACCAACGGCTCCTAATAATATTGCATCACTGTTTTGACAAGCAGTTAGAGTTTCTGGAGGTAAAGGCTCGCCATGTTTATCGATGGCGATACCTCCAAAATCTTTAGTGTCTATTTCATAATCAAAATTAAATTTCTTTGATAATAATTCTAGTATTTCAATACTACCTTCTAAAATTTCTGGACCGATTCCATCACCGGGTAGGGCAGTGATTTTGTATGTCATGACTTTACGCCTTCTTTCAATTTGTTCTCACTGTGTTTAGCATGTGCTTCAACATATGCCTTACAAGAAGCATATAGGATATCGTAGTCAATACCGATACCTGTATATACTTCGTCTTCAAATTCTACTTGAACGTGTACTTCAGCTTGAGCATCCGTACCTTCTGTAATAGATTCAATTCGATATTGTTGTAATTCAGGTGTGTAATCAAAAATTCTATCAATTGCATTATAAATTGATGTAATTGAACCTGAACCAATAGATGAGTCTTTATAAGTATTTCCTTCTTTATCTTCAATAACGACAACAGCGCTTTGTAAGCCATTCGATACAAATTGAAGTTGAAGTGCATTTACTTTATAGTATGCATTTTCTTCATGTTCACTACCTTGAAGGATAGCGTGTATATCTCGATCAGTTACTTGTTTTTTCTTATCTGCGACTGATTTGAATTGTTTAAATACTTCCACTTGTTCATCTGGTGAGAGATTATATCCAAGTTCAACTAACTTTTCGCTAAATGCGTGTTTACCAGATAGTTTACCAAGTGGTAATGAATTTTTAACAACACCGACAAGTTGAGGTGTCATAATTTCATAAGTTTCTGGGTTTTTCAAAATACCATCTTGATGAATACCAGATTCATGACTGAAGGCATTTTGACCAACGATCGCTTTGTTTCTAGGGACTCGAAGACCTGAATATCTACTTACCATGTCACTTGTGTTTTTAGTTTCAGCTAGATTGATATTAGTAGATAGGTTGTAATGATCTTGTCTAACGTGTAGTGCAAGTGCAATTTCTTCAAGAGCAGTATTACCAGCACGTTCACCGATACCATTAATTGCACCTTCAACTCTTCGTGCACCATTTTCAAAAGCAGATAGGGCATTTGCTACAGCAAGACCTAAATCATCATGACAATGAGAACTATATATCACTTCATGATCACTTTTAATTGTTTCAATAAGTGTCTTAAAGATTTGACCATATTCTGTAGGATAAGAATAACCAACCGTATCTGGAATATTGATAATATCTGCACCAGCATCAACTGCTGTTTGCACTGCTTTAATTAAAAATGGTAAAGGTGTTCTTGTAGCATCTTCAGGTGAAAATTGAACTTTTTCAAATAATGTTTTTGCATAAGTTACATTTTCAGTAATAGATGCTAATACTTGTTCTTCAGTCATTTTCAATTTATATTCCAAGTGGATAGGGCTAGTTGCTAAGAAAACATGAATTTGTCTATGTTGTGCTTCTTTTGTTGATTCATGTACAGCATCGATATCTGACTTTTTACATCTAGCTAATCCGCAAACTGCAGTTGTTGTTAATGCTTTAGCAATACTTTCTACTGATTTAAAACTACCTTCACTAGAAGCGGGGAAGCCAGCTTCTATTACATCGACTCCCCATTTTTCTAGTTGTATAGCAATTTTGAGGCGTTCATCAAATGAAAAACTGACGCCTGGTGTTTGTTCTCCATCTCTAAGTGTTGTATCAAATATTTGAATATGGTCTGACATAATAATCCTCTCCTTAAATTCTAGTACTTTTATTTAGTTTGAATACTTTTAGCTTTAACGAATGGCATCATGTCACGTAATTCTCTACCTACTGATTCGATTTGATGTCCTTGTTGCTCTTTACGCATTCTTAGGAATTCTTCGAAGCCATTTTCGTTATCTTTAATGAAGCGATCACTGAAAGCTCCTGTTTGAATATCTTTAAGTACTTCTTTCATATTTTCTTTAACATCAGGTGTGATAACACGTTCACCAGATACATAATCTCCAAATTCTGCAGTGTTTGAAATAGAATAACGCATGTTTTCCATTCCGCCTTCATACATTAAATCAACGATTAATTTCATTTCATGTAATACTTCGAAGTAAGCAATTTCTGGTTGGTAGCCAGCTTCAACTAATGTTTCGAAACCAGATTGGATAAGTTTCGTTACACCACCACAAAGTACTGCTTGTTCACCGAATAAATCAGTTTCAGTTTCTTCTTCAAAGCTTGTACCAATAACACCAGCTCTAGTAGCACCGATACCTTTTGCATAACTTAATGCTAATTGAGTTGCTTTGCCTGTAGCATCTTGATATACAGCGTATAGTGCAGGTACAGCACTTCCTTCAGTAAATGTACGTCTAACTAGGTGACCTGGTCCTTTTGGTGCAACTAAGAATACATCTACGTTTGCTGGTGGTTGAATAACTTTAAAGTGAATATTAAATCCATGAGCAAATACTAAAGCATTTCCTTCATCTAAGTTAGGTTCAATTTCTTCTTTATAAACTTGTCCTTGAATTTCATCTGGTAATAGAATCATTACAACGTCAGATTGTTTTACAGCTTCATCTACTGGATATACTTCAAAACCATCTTCTTTAGCTTGATCAAATGATTTACCTGGACGAATACCAATTACAACATCATAACCGTTATCTTTTAAGTTCTGTGCATGTGCATGTCCTTGTGAACCATATCCAACTACTGCGATTTTCTTACCTTGTAATGCGTCCTCTGTTACCGTGTTGTCATAAAATACTTTAGTCATAATAAATGCCTCCATTAATTTGTTTTATTTTGTATTATAGTAATCCTGCAGAACCTGTTCGTGACACTTGTGTCACAGGATATATTTTTAAATCATCCAATAGATTTTCTATTGTTTGATGGGTTCCAATTGCTTGAATATAAATATAATCTTCTAAATCTTTTAAAATGGTTAATTGACCTTCATAAGGCTTAATGATTTTTTCGAACGTTTGATAATCGTCAGGATGTCCTAACTTGATTAAAATAAGTTCTCTATTAAATAGGTTGTTATCTGTAATATCTAGGGCAGATATTACATTTACTTGCTTTTCTAACTGCTTAATAATTGTTTCTGTACTACTTTCATCTGAAACATCCACAATAAATGTAATATTTGTGATGCCCTCTGTTTCAGTAGGCGTTGCAGAAAGAGAAACAATGTTGTATTGTCTCCTTACAAAAATGCTTGTAAGTCGGTTGAGTGTACCCGCTCTATCGAGTACTTGAGTCTTAATTGTTCTTTTCATTATTCAACGCCCTCCATTTTGTAGTTTGGTTGTCCACTTGGAACCATTGGAAGTACTGGTTCAGAAGGGGAAATTCTAATTTCGATTAAGGCTGGGCCTTTATGAGCGAATGCTTCATCAAGTGTAGATTCTAATTTGTCGTTAGAATCGATCATGAAACCTTTAACACCATAGCTTTCAGAAAGCTTCATAAAGTCAGGCTGCCCAGCAAATACTGAATGAGAAAAACGTTGGCTATAAAATTTATCTTGCCATTGTTTAACCATACCTAAAGCACCATTGTTGATTAATACGATTTTGATGTCATTATCAAATTCATTTAAAATGGCCATTTCTTGGTTAGTCATTTGGAAACCACCGTCACCAACAAAGGCAACAACTGTCTTGTCAGGGTGTGCAAACTTGGCACCCATAGCAGCTGGAATACCGAAGCCCATTGTTCCTAAACCACCGCTTGTAATAATTTGACCATGTGTTTTAAATGGATAATATTGTGCAACCCACATTTGATGTTGACCTACGTCAGTTGCAACAAGTGCATCTCCGTTTGTAATCTTTCCGATATACTCAATTGCTTGTTGAGGCTTAATGAAGTCATCAGTTGGTTTGTCGTATCTAAATGGATATGTTGCTTTATTTGATAGACAATGTTCATACCATTCATGATGGATAAGCTCATGAGAATCATATTCTAATAGTGCTTCTAATGTTTGTTTTGCATCGGCAATAATACCTAAATCTGTAGGAATGATTTTGTTAATTTCACATGGATCGATATCTACATGAATAACTTTAGCGTCTTTTGCGAATTCATCTGGGTTACTTGCTAGACGATCATCAAATCGACTTCCAAAGTTAATTAACAAATCACATTCTGTTAATGCCATGTTACTTGCATATGATCCATGCATACCGCCCATACCTAAGAATAATGGGTCAGAGTAGGGGATAGAACCTAATCCAAGCAAAGTGTTTACAACAGGAATTTTGTATTTATTAGCAAATGCTGTAAGTTCCTTTGAAGCTTCAGCGTGGTTAACACCAGCCCCAGCAAGGATAATTGGTTTCTTAGCTAAACGAATCATTTGGATAACTTGTTCAATCTCTTTATCTTCTGGCGTTAAGTTAATATGATATCCAGGTAAATTAAGCTCTCTTGGAGAAACTTCAACTGTTTCTAGAACACCGATATCTTTAGGAAAATCGATTACAACTGGCCCTTTACGACCAGTTGAAGCAATATGAAATGCTTCATCAATAATCTTTGGAATATCTTTTACATCTGTAATTTGATAATTATGCTTTGTAATAGGTGTTGTCATAGAGAGTAAATCCGCTTCTTGGAAAGCATCTTTACCAATACCTGGTCTGTGAACTTGTCCAGTCAGTACAACTAGTGGAATTGAATCACTCATAGCATCAGCTATTCCAGTAATTGTATTAGTTGCGCCAGGTCCACTTGTAACGACTACAACACCAGGTTTACCTGTAACTCTTGCATATCCTTCAGCTGCGTGAACTGCACCTTGCTCGTGTCTCGTAAGAATATGAGGCACTTTACCTTCATAAAAGGCATCATATAAAGGCAAGACAGCACCGCCAGGATATCCAAAGATGTAATCGACTTCTTGATCAATAAAGGATTGGACAAGTAATTCTGCCCCTGTGTAAGTTATTGTCTTTTCTTTAGTTGCTTCATCTGGTTCTTTGTATGATTTAGTAGTTAGTGCCATGCAAATCACTCCTTAAATTAGTTCGTCCGGTACTTTCAAGATGCCTCCTGTATTTGCACTTGTTACAAGGGCAGTGTATCTTGCAAGATAACCAGTCTTAACTTTAGCTTTAAATGGTTCAATGTTTTGTTTTCTAGCATGTAATTCTGCTTCAGAAACATTTACATCTAATGTACGATTCGTTAAATCGATGATGATTTCATCACCGTCTTGGATGAGTCCGATAGGTCCACCCGCGGCAGCTTCTGGTGAAATATGTCCGACAGCGATACCTCTTGTTGCACCAGAGAATCGACCATCTGTAATTAATGCAACATCTTTACCTAAACCTCTACCGACGATAGATGAAGTAGGTGCTAACATTTCTGGCATTCCAGGTCCACCTTTAGGGCCTTCATAACGAATGACAACAACGTGACCTTCTCTAACAGTATGGTTATCAATTGCTTCAACCGCTTCATCATGTGAACTAAAGCAAATCGCTTTACCAACAAATTTCTTGATTGATGGATCAACACCACCAACTTTAATAGCAGCACCATCTGGCGCGATATTTCCAAATAACATTGATAAGCCACCAGTTTCAGAGAATGGATTATCTCTTGTATGGATAACTTCTGTATTTTTAATTTCACGATGTTCGTTATTTTCTCTTAATGTTTTGCCTGTGACTGTAATACGGTCAGGATGTAAAACATTATCGAGTTTGAGTAATTCACCGATGATAGCTGGTACACCGCCTGCTTCATGTACATCATGCATTGAGTATGAAGAACTTGGTGCAATTTTAGATAGGTAAGGTGTACGTTTAGCTATTTCATTTACTCTATTTAAGTCATAATCGATACCAGCTTCATTTGCTAAAGCTAAAGTATGAAGGACTGTATTTGTAGAACCACCCATTGCCATATCTAAAGCAAATGCGTCATCAATTGCATCTTTAGTAATGATGTCTTTAGGTTTAATGTCTTTTTTAACTAAGTCCATTAGTTTAAAGGCTGCTTCTCTAATTAATTCTCTTCTTTCTTCTCCTACAGCAATAGCTGTTCCGTTATAAGGTAATGCTAATCCTAATACTTCCATTAAGCAGTTCATTGAATTTGCTGTAAACATGCCTGCACATGAACCACAAGTAGGGCATGCGTTCTTTTCCATATCTAAGAATTCTTCTTTCGTCATTGAACCACCTTTGAATGATCCAACTGCTTCAAACATCGAAGATAAAGTTAATGCTTTACCTGTTGCAGATAAACCAGCTTTCATTGGGCCACCTGAACAGAAGATAGCTGGTACGTTTGTTCTAACAGATGCTAGTAACATACCAGGTGTAATCTTGTCACAGTTTGGCATGTAGAATACGCCGTCAAACCAGTGTGCGTTAATAACAGTTTCAGCTGCGTCAGCAATAACTTCTCTACTTGGTAATGAGTAGCGCATCCCGATGTGACCCATTGCTATACCATCGTCAACACCGATTGTATTGAATTCAAATGGAATACCACCTGCTTCTCTAATCGCTTCTTTTGCGATATCCGCCAATTCCCTTAAATGAACATGTCCTGGGACAATATCAATGTAAGAATTGCAAATCGCAATAAATGGTTTATTCATATCCGTTGGGCTCTTGATTTGTCCTGTTGCATGTAATAGGCTTCTTGCAGGTGCTTGGTGATCACCTTTTTTGATCATGTCACTTCTCATAATTACACTCCTCTAGAAAAATAAAAAAGCAACGTCCCAATAAATATGGGACGTTGCTTCGAGTCCCATTCAAGTAGAAATAGGACTTAAACCATACAGTAAATTGAAACTTACTGTTGTTCGAGTCCTTCTAAGCGTAATAAAATCACTAATATGCTGTATTCGATTGTCGGTTTATTTGCCGTCATTGTGAATTTCATTACAACTCGTCCTTTCTTCTCAAATGTGAACCATATTTTTAGTTAAGATTTTTGAATAGTTAAAAAATTTATGTACTAAATTTAACGCATATCAGAATACATGTCAACAGAAGATTTAGATTTTTCTAAAAATTTAGATAATGAAAGCGTTTTATTGATAAATGAACCATTCATTACCCAATTAAATAAATATTTGTTATAATAGTTCAGTTAGTTTAAGTAAAGAAAAGGTAGGTGCCAAATTAGTGATTATTCAAGTTGACTCATTAGAAAAAACGCAGCAAATTGCTGAAAAATTAGCTCAAGTTGTAACTGAAAATGATATTATTTTGTTGAATGGAGATTTAGGAGCGGGTAAAACCACTTTTAGCCAATATTTCGGAAAGGCTTTAGGCGTTAAAAGAAACATTAATTCACCTACCTTTAATATAATAAAGTCCTATAAAGGGAGATTGCCTTTTCATCATATGGATTGTTATAGATTAGAAGATAGTGATGAAGATTTAGGATTTGATGAATACTTTAATGATAATGGTGTTACGATAATTGAATGGAGTGAATTCATTCAAGAATATTTACCTAAAGAGCGTTTAGAAATCAACATTAAGTATATTGACGCCGATAAAAGGGTGTTTGAAATAATTTCTAAAGGTGAACATTATAAACAGATAAAGGAAGTGCTAAATGATGACAACATTACTAATTGATACTTCTAATCAACCTTTAGCAGTAGCACTTGTTAAAGATGGAAATGTATTAATCAATTATCAGTCCAATATAAAGAAGAATCATTCATTACAATTAATGCCCGTTATTGAATCGTTAATGGATGAAGCGCAATTAACACCTCAATCATTGTCAGATATAGTCGTTGCCAATGGACCAGGTTCGTATACGGGGTTAAGAATTGGTATTACAACTGCAAAAACGATGGCATATACTTTGGATATTCCTTTATATGAAGTTTCATCTTTAAAGGCATTAGCAGCAACATATAACAACGAAAATGATCTTATTGTACCTTTATTTGATGCTAGAAGAGACCATGTATTTGCTGGTGTTTATCAATATAAGGATGATAAATTAGAAACAATCAAAGAAGATAGTTATATTTCTATTGAAGCATTGAATCAATTTTTAAAATCACAAAATCATCCATATATATTTATTGGTCACGATGTATTAAAGTTACAAGATAAGTTAGAAGGTAGAAGTCTTTCAAAATTACCTGATGCTTCAATAATGTATAACATTAAGGAACAACCGGTGTTAAATGTTCATGAACTAAAACCAAGATATCTAAAATTATCAGAGGCGGAACAAAATTGGAAAAACAATCAAACGAAGCATTAGAAATTAGAAAAATGTCAATTGAAGATGTCCCTCAAGTATACGAAATAGAAAATCATAGTTTTACGCAAAGTTCATGGTCTATTGACGCATTCTATCATGAGTTAGAGAAAAATGAATTTGCGCATTATTTTGTTGTATCTATAGGTGAAGAAATCATTGCATATTGTGGATTGTGGTTAGTTATTGATCAAGCACAAATTACGACAATATCTGTTGCCGAGCAATATAGAGGTAATGGAATAGGACAAATGTTATTAGAATATGCGATGACTTTTGCTAGTGCAACTTGTACAACGATGAGCTTAGAAGTAAGAGTGGATAATGAAGCGGCGAGACATGTTTATGAGAAAGCTGGCTTTACGTATGGTGGCGTTAGGAAAAATTATTATGGTGATGGAGAGGATGCTAAAGTGATGTGGGTGAGTCTAAAAAATGTCTGAATCAATTATATTAAGTATAGAAACAAGTTGTGATGAAACAGCAGCAAGTGTCATAAAAAACGGCAATGAAATTATCAGTAATGAAGTTGTAACACAAATGATGACACATAAAAAATTTGGCGGTGTAGTACCAGAAGTAGCGAGTCGTCAACACGTTGAAGTTATGACAACAGTGATTGATGAAGCTTTGAAAAATGCAAATATGCAAATGGATGACATTGATGCAATAGCTGTAACAGAAGGTCCAGGATTAATTGGTGCTTTACTTGTCGGTGTTGCAAGTGCTAAAGCTTTAGCATTTAGTCATCAAAAGCCACTTATTCCAGTTCATCATATTGCAGGGCATATTTATGCTAATCATCTCGTTAAACCATTAGAATTTCCTTTAATTGCATTAATAGTTTCTGGTGGACATACAGAACTGATTTACATGAAAAATCATTTAGATTTTGAAGTTATAGGTGAAACGCGTGATGATGCAGTCGGTGAAGCATATGACAAAGTTGCTAGAACAATAGATTTACCATATCCAGGAGGTCCTGAAGTTGATAGACTTGCACAAATCGGTCAAGATACTTTGAATTTCCCTAGAGTATGGTTAGAGAAAGACAGTTATGATTTCAGTTTCAGTGGGTTGAAAAGTGCGGTTATTAATACATTGCATAATAAAAAGCAAAAAAATGAAGAAATCATTAAAGAAGATGTTGCGACTAGTTTCCAAAATAGTGTTGTTGAAGTACTTGTCGGCAAAACAATGGCCGCAGTTAAAGACTATGATGTTCAACATTTAATTGTAGCTGGTGGTGTAGCTGCGAATAAAGGTTTGCGTCATGCACTTGAACAAGAATCAAACAAATTAGGAATAGATCTTAGTATTCCACCATTAAATTTATGTACAGATAATGCTGCCATGATAGGGTCAGTAGCTCATTTCTTATATGAAAATAACCGCTTTTCAAATATGAAATTAAACGGTAAAAGTTCTCTAGATATTGAAGCATTTTAATATACAATAATTTGTAATATTGCACTATAGACGTTATACTCAATATGATATAAAAAGATTGAGGAGTCGTTGTAAAGTGGAAGTGAATACTTATTTTAATTTTAAAAATAGTATTGAAGCATTAAAGTTCTACGAAGAAAAATTAGGTGCAACGGATATTATGAGAGTTCCGGGTAACCATGAGATGTTTAAAGATGCACCTGATGAATTTAAATTGCCCGAATCTTTTACAATGAACGCGAGCTTTAACTTATTAGGGAAGACATTTTTATGTAGTGACACTTGGCAAAATAAAGATATTAATAACGAAGGCGCTCAAGCATGTTTTCAGTTTAATTATAACGATGAAGAAGATAGAGCAGCTGTCATCGAATTGTTTAAGAAAGCAGAAGAAGCGGGTTGTAAAATTGATATGCCTTTAAACGAGGTAGAGTGGTCACCACTCTTTGGTTCATTCCAAGATCCATTTGGTGTAACTTGGATGGTAAATGCATATACAGAATAGGATAAAAGGACGTTCAAAAATTTTGAACGTCCTTTTTTATTTGCGTGCGTATTTGCCTTCACTATTCGTATAGTCAGTATAATCTTTTATACGTTGATCATATTCTTCTTTAGTTATAATTTTATGTTTCAATAGTTCCTTAGCTTTCGTTGTATAATTTTCAATGTTAGATTGTTTCATAAATCATCATCCCTTCTGAAGCATACACAAGACCAATTAATCAATGAAATTTAACTCTAAGCACATCATTAACTTCAAAATTAAAGTAGAATTTATAACTAAAGTCTATAAACAAGAAAATTGGTTACATAAATTATAAGTCTTAATTGATATTAAATCTAGCCTAATTGATAAATATATTAATATTTTAGTCATTTCAACATTTAGAATTTAAAATATTTACAAAAAATACATGAAGGTCACCTATTCATCATAAAGTCAATACAGAACATTTGTACTTGTGCACAAGTTAACCACATTTTGTGGATAACATTAGTATAAGTTTTTAAATATTTGTGGATAAAATAGTTGATTCAGATCGATATTTTACATTTTACTTGTGGATAACTAGGATAACTTTGTGGATTACTTGAAAAATAAGACTTTTTGATGTGTATAAAGATGTGCTTAATTATTTCAGAAAAAAACGACTGAGGTGTAAAATTTACCTCAGTCGTTTTTCGTTAATTTAACTTACTTTCAAGTTCTTCCCATTTTTCCATATTTTCTTCGAGCAAACGTTCTGCTTCAACTCGTAAGTTATTGATTTCATTACTTTTTTCAATATCATTAAATATCTCTGGTAACGTAAGTTGATGTTCATAGTCAGAGATTTGTTCTTCATATGTTGAAATATTATTTTCGATTTCTTCTAACTGTCTTTCGAGTTTACGCTTTTCTTTTTTTAGTTGTTTTTGATTTGCGTAATATTGATCGTCTTTAGGCGTTTCAGTAGATTGGATGTCTTCTTGTTCATAACGACTAATAGCCTCACGTTGTTCTAGCTTTTCTAAATAATATTGGTAATCTCCTCTAAATAATTCATTTCCACTTTGTGTGATGTGGAAAATATTATTTGCTAGTTCGTTAATAAAATAACGGTCATGAGATACAAAGAGTAATGTACCTTCAAAATTTTGCAAAGCTTGTTCCAGCATTTCTTTAGAATCGATATCTAAGTGGTTGGTAGGTTCATCTAGAATGAGTACATTGTTTTTTTCTAACATGAGCAAAGCGAGTTGAAGTCTGGCTTTTTCTCCACCTGATAAATCATTGATGACTTTTTTTACTTCTTCTTGAGTAAATAAAAATCTACCTAAAATCGTTCTAATATCTTTCTCAGGCATATGTGCATACTGATTCCAAACATAGTCTAAGATTGTCATATTAGAAGTGAATTCTGCTTGTTTTTGGTCGTAATAACCGATTTGAATATTGGAACCATAAACAATATTACCACCTAAAGCAGGTATTTTTTGAGCAATTGTTTTGATTAACGTAGATTTACCAATACCATTTGGACCAATTATCGCAATACGATCATGTCGTTTAACTTCTAAGTTGATAGGTGGTGTAATGCTTTTAGAATAACCAATATCTAAATTTTGAACTTTAAGTACATCTTCACCTGTAGCTCTGTTTATTTCGAAATTTATTTGTGCACTTTTAGCATCAAGTCTCGGCTTTTCGATTCTTTCCATTCTTTCTAATACTTTACGACGACTTTTTGCCATGCCACTTGTCGAAGCACGTGTAATATTTTTTTCGACAAATGTTTCTAATTTTTTAATTTCACTTTGTTGTCTTTCGTATTCAGCCATGACTTTTTCGTAATGTGCATCTCGTTCTTTTAAGAATTTACTATAATTACCGACATACTTTTTAACAGAACCTAAAGCAACATCATATACTTGATTGACTATTTTATCTAAAAAGTATCTGTCATGACTGATAATAACGATCGCGCCTTTAAAATGTGTTAAATAATTCTCTAGCCATTCAGTTGTTTCCATATCTAAATGGTTCGTAGGTTCATCGAGTAATAGTAAATCAGGTTCACTTAATAACATTTGAGCCATAGATAATCTTGTTTTTTGGCCACCACTAAAGGATTGAATTTGTCTATCAAAGTCAGATTCTTTAAAATCTAAACCTGTTAAAACGGTTTTAATTTTGCTTTCGTAATTATAGCCATCCATTAATTCATATTGATTAGATAACGCTTCGTATTGTGACAATTTTTCTTTATATATATCTTGGTCATATTCATCAGCATGAATACTTAACCAATCTGTTAAAGTTTTCATTTTATCTTCAATATTGATAACGTCTTTAAATGGTTTTTTCATTTCATTCATAACACTGTCATTAGAATCTAATGTCATTTGTTGAGTAAGGTAACCCATCGTAACTTGTTTACCTTTAGAAATATTTCCTTCATCATACGATTCGACACCAGCGATGATTTTCATTAATGTTGTTTTTCCCGCGCCATTTCTTCCGACAATAGCGATTCTTTCACCGGTTTTTACTTCGAAATCTACATCAGAAAAGATAACTTCTCCATCATAAGATTTCTCTAATTTATTTATTTGTAAAAGTATCATGTTTACACCTCTCTATTAGTTATTATTTTACATGAAAACGAGTGATAATTGTATGTAAATCACATACAATATTTATATAGTTATTTTACGTGAAGTTTGTTATAATTAAGCCATTAGATGTGAACGCAATCACATTATTTTATATTGGAAAAGGTGAGGATTTTGGCAAAGAATGATGTGAAGATCCCTAAAGCAACTTTGAAACGTTTGCCTCTTTATTATAGATTTGTTAGCACATTGCATAATTCTGGCGTAGATCGTGTTTCATCGAAAGAATTAAGTGAAGGACTTAAAATTGATTCAGCTACTATTCGTCGAGATTTTTCGTATTTTGGTGAATTAGGTAAAAAGGGTTATGGTTACAATATTAGTTATTTACTTAAATTTTTTAGAACAACACTTGAACAAGATGATATGACTAAAGTCGCAATCGTTGGTGTTGGTAATTTAGGTACTGCACTTGTGAATTATAACTTTACTGTTAATGATAGAATGCAAATTGTAGCTGCTTTTGATCAATCAGAAGATATCATTGGTAGTATGGTTGGTAAATTAACTGTGGATAGTATGGATGATTTTGAAAAGGTAGTTGAAGAAGTAGGTATACAAGTTGTAATATTAACAGTACCACAACAAGCAGCTCAAAAAGTTGCGGATCGTATAACATCTTCGGGTATTACTGGTATTTTGAATTTTACACCTCAAAGAATTAATGTGCCTGAGAAAGTGCAGGTTCATCATATAGATTTAGGAATTGAATTACAATCTTTAATCTTCTTTATGAAGAATCAATAGGAGGGTATCAAATGGAAGCTTTAATGTTTATTAACACACTTGGTATTTCAGGACCAGTCAGTTTATTATTTATAGGGGTAGTTGCATTAATCATATTTGGACCAAAGAAATTACCACAATTCGGTAGAGCAATGGGTTCAACTTTGAAAGAATTTAAAGATGCGACTGATGGCATGACAAACTTTGATGAGAAGAAAAGCACTCCAGAAGATAGCAAAGATAAAGAAGTTAAATAGAATTTTATTTAACAGATGTTCCCATGTATGTGGCGGGTTTCCTGCCACATCTTTTTTAGATTGGAGGTAAGACGGTGGATAAAGACAATTTAACATTTGTCGAACACTTAGAAGAACTTCGTGGACGTATTATGATCATTGCATATTTCCTTGTTGGTGGTCTCATCGTTGGTTTTTTCGTAGCTAAACCCGTTATTTTTTATATAACAAATGATGATTTCACACAAACATTAGAACTCAATGCATTTAGAATAACGGATCCATTAACGATATACATAACAATGATAATTGTGATTGCATTTATCATAGTATCGCCTGTTATTTTATACGAATTATGGGCATTTATATCTCCAGGTTTACATCCTAAAGAACAAAAAGTGACATTAAGTTACATACCATTTAGTTTGATTTTATTTGTAGGTGGTTTATTATTCTCATACTTTGTTATTTTTCCGTATTTAATTTCGTTCACAATGGGATTAGCTGATGATATGGGGATTAAGCAAACTATCGGGATTAAAGAGTACTTTAGTGAAATGTTTAAATTTACAATACCATTCGGATTTGTCTTTCAATTACCAATTTTATTACTATTTTTAACGAGATTAGGTATCGTTACACCGATGTTTTTAAAGAAAAATAGAAAATATGCATATTTTATTTTACTTGTTGTGGCTGCGTTAATCGCACCACCTGACTTTATGACACATATGTTGTTTACTTTACCGATGATTTTACTTTATGAAATCAGCATAATTATTTCAAAAATCGGCTATAAAAAATATTTAAAAGCAGAACAAAAATTAATGGAAGAAGAACTTGGGATGGATGAAGAAGATAAAGAGCAGCTGTAGCTTAATGCTATGGCTGTTTTTTTATTGAATTGTCTGATATTTGTAATCAAATGTTAACTTGAATATGTGTTGTATATGATATATTATTATTCCTATCATTGTAATAGGAATAAGGAGTTGTTTATATGGTTTGGATGATTATAAGTGGACTTATAGTCGGAATATTACTTGGCTTTGTTATGCAAAGAACACGTTTTTGTTTAACAGGCGGGTTTAGAGATATGTATGTACAGAAAAATAATAAAATGTTTTATGCTTTATTAATAGCGATCTCTATTCAAAGTATTGGATTATTTACACTAGTAGGATTAGGCGTATTTAAGTTAGAAGCTGCAACATTTCCATTAGTAGGTACGATATTTGGATCATTTGTATTTGGTATCGGAATTATCTTAGCTGGTGGATGTGCGACTGGGACTTGGTACAGAGCAGGCGAAGGATTAATTGGAAGCTGGATAGCCTTAGTATTATATGGTGTTACAGCAGCAATTATGAAATCTGGACCATTAAACCCTGTTCAAGAAAAAATTAATTCATATAGTGTCGTTAACTCTAATATGGCAGAAACACTTAATGTACCTGTATGGGTATTGATTGCAATTTTAGTGATTGTTACAGTTTATTTTGTGACAAAGACACTAAAAAAACCAAAAGTAGCAATTCCTCAATTAAAACAAAAATATACAGGCATTCGTCATATCTTATTTGAAAAAAGATATCACCCATTTGCAGCTGCTATTGCAGTAGGGATAATAGCTTTAATTGCTTGGCCAATGAGTGCTTCAACAGGAAGAATTGCTGGCCTTGGTATTACAACACCTTCAGCAAATATCGTGCAATACTTAGTTACAGGTGATGCTTCATTAATAAACTGGGGCGTATTTTTAGTACTTGGTATATTTATCGGTTCATATATTGCTGCAAAAGGTTCAAGAGAATTCAAATGGAGAATGCCAGATACTAAGACAATAAGAAACAGTGTTATCGGTGGTGCTTGTATGGGTGTTGGTGCATCATTAGCAGGCGGATGTTCAATCGGTAATGGTTTAGTTTCAACTGCAGCAATGAGTTGGCAAGGTTGGGTTGCTTTACCATCAATGATCGTTGGTGCATGGTTTATGAGTTATTTCATCTTTGTTAAACCTAGAAAAGCAAGACAAACAAAAGCACAAGTAAGTACACAAAGTATTTAATAAAAGGAGTTAATATATATGGTACATGAATTAGGTACAGTAGGAATGGTATGTCCGTTCCCTTTAATAGAAGCGCAAAATAAAATGGATGAATTACAAGTAGGCGAACAATTGAAAATTGATTTTGATTGCACGCAAGCGACAGAAGCACTTCCAAATTGGGCAGCAGAGAATGGCTATCCCGTTACAAATTATGAACAACTTGGAGATGCTTCATGGACAATAACGGTTGAAAAACAATAAATTACATTTAACCTAGAAACAAAGCCAAATGTCTTTGTTTCTAGGTTTTTTTGTTTAAAACTGTATTTTATTTATAAAGAATTGGAAACGGTTTTATGATAGAATAAATGACTGAGAGGTGTATACATGAAGACGATTAAAGATATTGCTAATATGGCAGGTGTTTCTAAAAGTACAGTTTCTAGATATTTAAATGGCGGCTCCATTAGTAAAAGTACAAAAGAAAAAATACATAAAGTAGTAGAAGAAACAGGATATAAACCGAATCAATTTGCACAAAGTTTAAAGGCTAAGAGAACAGGTCTGATCGGTGCAATTGTACCTAGGCTAGATTCCTATGCAACGACTGAAACGTTAAAAGGTATAGAAACAACTTTACTGAAACAAAATGTTCAAACAATGATTGTGAATACAGATTTATCAAAAGATAGAGAAATTGATTCTATTTATATGTTAGCTAAGCGTAAAGTGGATGGCATTATTTTGATGGCAACGAACATTTCTGAAGAACATATGAAAGCAATTGAGTCAGTTGAATGCCCAATTGTTATTGTTGGTCAATCGCATGAATCACTTTTATCGATTGTTCACGATGATTTCCAAGCAGGTAATCAAGTTGCAGAATGGTTATTGAAACATCAAAAGCACAATATTACATATATCGGTGTTTCTGAACATGACATTGCAGTTGGTAAGACGAGAAAAGAAGGCCTGTTTGTCCCACTAAAGGAACAAGGCATCGAACCAACATTTATTGAAAGTAGTTTCAGTATTAAAGATGCACAAATATTGGGTAATGATATTGAGTTGAGAGAAGACGAAGTTATTGTCGCAGCTACGGATAATATAGCTTTAGGTATATACCACACACTTTTAAAAAGAGAAGTTGATATGCCAACAATTATTGGATTTGGTGGAAATAAGATGACAGAAATTGTGGCACCTCATATTGGGACAGTAAAGTTTAACTATTATTTAGCAGGTGAGACAGCAGTTCATGTATTAAATAAAAGTATAAATAACGAAACGGTAGAAAAATTAAATATTATTGAAACACAATTTGAATGGTTAAAAAATTAAGCCTTTCAAGTATGCTAAAATATATATATTATGGAACCCGTCTAAATCGGATGTAAGGAGAATGATAATGGTAAATTGGACACGAGAAGAAAGATATAAAAAATTATCAGACATATCTGATGAAGCATACAATGAATTAATAGATAAAGTAAATGCGTCAAAATGGCGTCAAACTTTTCATATTCAACCAAAAACAGGATTGTTAAATGATCCAAATGGATTGGTTTATCATAATGGTGTTTATCATATATTTCATCAATGGTTTCCGCTTGGTGCAGTACATGGTTTGAAGTATTGGTATCATTATACAAGCAAAGATTTATTAGAATTTAAAGATGAGGGAATCGCTTTAGTGCCTGATACAGAATATGATAGTCACGGTGTATATTCGGGTAGTGCTTTTGATTATAATGGCAAGTTATATTTAATGTATACGGGAAATGTACGTAATGAAAATTGGGATCGTAAATCTGTCCAAATGATTGCTGAACAATTAGAAGATGGTACTTTTAAAAAGTTTGATCAACCAGCTATTCCAAACAAGCCAGAAGGATATACTGAACATTTTAGAGACCCTAAAGTATGGTTTGAGAATGAAAAATACTATGCAATATTTGGTATTCAAAGAGAGAATGAAACAGGTACGGCTGTTATATATGAATCTGAAAATATTCAAGATTGGAACTTTAAAGGCGAAATTGAAACACGACTGCAAAACTTCGGTTATATGTGGGAATGTCCAGATTTATTTAAGTTAAATGATAAAGATGTATTTATCTTTTCACCTCAAGGTATTGAAGCGGAAAATAACCAATTCGAGAACATCTATCAATCTGGTTATTTAATTGGTGATTTTGATATTGATACGTTGAAGTTTGAGCACCAAGAATTTCTTGAATTAGATCAAGGCTTTGACTTTTATGCCCCACAAACATTCTTAGATGAACATGGTGACAGAATTTTAATTGGTTGGATGGGTCTTCCTGAAATAGATTATGCTACAGATGAAGAAGGTTGGGCACATTGTTTAACGATTCCAAGAGTACTCACAATTGAAGATGATAAACTGAAACAAAGACCTATAAAAGCACTTGAAAAATTAAGAACAAATAAAGAAACTGCTGAAGGTTATGCTAATAAACATTCAGTTAAACTCCACCCATATGAAGGTAAACAATTTGAATTAATGATTGAGATACTAGAGAATGAAGCTAGCGAAATATACTTTGATTTAAGAGTTTCTAAAAAATGTTCAACGCAAATTATTTATAATACACGTTCTAAACAACTTACTTTAGATCGATTTGAAAGTGGTATTGTAAGTGAAGCGGTTGAGAAGACAACTCGTACAACAACTTTAGATAATGACTTAAAAGAGTTGAGAATTTATAGCGATACATCTAGTTTAGAAATTTTCGTTAACGATGGTGAAAAAGTATTAACAACGAGAATATTCCCTGATGAAGATGCTGTTAATTTCAGAACTTCTACAGAGTCTGGTCAAGTTTACTTGAAGTTTACGAAATATGACTTACAACTAAATAACTAAACGAATAAAAAACACTTGTTGTTCTGATACAGCAAGTGTTTATTTTAATATCAGTAAATTGTAAGAAATATGAATAAGTTATTACAAAATATTAATTCTGTGTAACATATGGCGTACAAGCATAGAAAACAAAGAAACATTCCTTTATACTTTAACTATTAATTAATGTAGAGGAGGGGAAGAATTTTTATGAAGATATTTAAAAATGCTATGATTTCAACATTACTATTATCTTCTATGGCATTTGGAGTAGCACACGGGAATAATACAGATGCAATAGAAAGCAATGAATCTAGTACAAAAGATACTTCTCCGAACACAACTCAAGAACAATCGAATCAAAATATAGAAGCACAGCAATCCAATAAAACTGATTCAAATAGCAAACAAAATAGTAAAACTGAGGAAACAACTACTGAACCGAAGTCAGAAGAAAATTCAAGCACTGAGGAACAGTCATCAGAAGAACCTACTAGAGATAAAAAGTCTGAACAAAAATCAGATGAACAGCCTAGTAAAGAAGAACCAACAACAGAAGAACCAAGTACAGAGCCGAAATCAGATCAGAAACCAAGTACAGAAGAACCGAAGACTGATGAAAAGCCTAGTACAGAGGAGCCAACAACAGAAGAACCAAGCACGGAAGAACCAAAAACAGATGATAAACCAACTTCAGAGGAACCAACAACAGAAGAGCCAAAGACAGATGATAAACCAACTTCAGAGGAACCATCAACAGAAGAGCCAAGTACTGAACCAAAATCTGGCGAAAAACCGAGCACTGAAGAACCTTCAAGTAATGATAACAATCATCAAGTACCACCACCGAACCAATCCAATAGTGGGAAACCATCTTCTGAAGAACCTAAAACTAATGAACCAAATTCAAATAGCAATAATGATCAAAATGTAAATCAATATAAACCAACAATGCCAGCATATCCTAATACAAATGAAGTAGGGGATGGATATTACAATCCGCAATACACTGATGAAAAAGCGCCTAAATTTATACCTGGCCATTCAGAAGCATATTATAGTAAATTGGATGAAGATGTACTAGCGCTCGTAACAAGTAAAGTTGGTAGTAGACCTGATTTAGCACAACCAAAATTTAAAAAGACTAATAAAACGACAGAAACAACTTCAGTAGATGATGATACTAAAACAGAGACAACTCAAACTACAACAGAAAGTTTTGAAACAACTTCTGACGACAAAGGTGTTTCTAAACCATTCATCATTGGTATTTCAATCGCAATCGTACTAGTATTAGGAGTCATCATATTATTCATAATGCGAAGATTTTCAAAATCATAAATAAAATAAAAGTGAGTCTGGGACAGAAATGTTCTAGACTCTTTTTCATATTTTTAGAAATTGGGAGGCTGAATATTGCAAGTGAGGCGTGATAAGCAATGTTGGAGGACCTTGTATTTATCAAGACTGGACAAACCAGATAAATAAGCGCCTTGTATTTATCAAGACTGCCCAAACAAGATAAATAAGCGCCTTGTATTTATCAAGACTGCCCAAACAAGATAAATAGGAGCTCTGTATTTATCAAGACTGGTGAAACAAGATAGATAGACGCTATCTATGTTGCAAGACATACCAAACAAGCAACATAGAACTCCTGTATATTGCAAGACATACCAAACAAGCAACATAGAACTCCTGTATGTTGCAAGACTCCCTAAACAAGCAACATAGAACTCCTGTATGTTGCAAGACCCACCAAACAAGCAACATAGAACCTCACACTAATATTGATTTTTCCAAATAAAAGAGACTGGCATATAATGTAATGTCTCAGTCTCTTCTAGTATCTTGGGAGTAAACTTCTGTCTCGCACCAACTTTTTTATTAAAATTCACTTTGATCAATATTCTGTGTTGCTTTGTATAATGTTTCTATAATGGATTTTACAGTACCTTCTTCAAATGGAGATTGTAACTGAACAGATGCCATAATATCAATAAATGATTGTGAACCGCCAATTTGACATATTTTCAAGTAATCAGACCATGCTTGTTCTGGATCAGCTTCTTGTTTAATGAAAAATTGCATTGCACAAATTGTCGCTAATGTATAATCAATATAATAAAATGGTGATGCAAAAATATGACCTTGTCTATGCCAGAATGCACCATTTTCAAGATGTTGAATATTGTCATAGTCTACACTTGGGAAGTATTTATTTTCTAAATCTGACCAAGCTTTTCTACGTTCTTCTGAAGATATGTCTGGGTTCTCATAAACAAAGTGTTGGAATTCATCCACTGCTACACCGTACGGTAAGAATTTAATATTGTCTTCTAAGTGTGCTAGTTTAAATTTATCCGTATCTTTTTTGAAAAATAATGGCATCCATGGATAAGTTAAATATTCCATGCTCATTGAATGAATTTCACATGCCTCTGAAGTAGGGAAGTAATATTCGGGTACAGAATACTTCAAGCTTTCATATACTTGGAAAGCATGTCCGGCTTCATGGGTCATAACTTCAATATCACCTTGTGTGCCATTAAAGTTGGCAAAGATGAATGGTGATTTAAAATCATTAATGATTGTACAATATCCACCACTTTCTTTTCCTTTTTTAGCTTCTAAATCAAATAATTGTTTATCAATCATAAAATCTATAAAATGACCAGTTTCTTTAGAACGTTCATGGTACATTTTTTTAGCATTTTTCACGATTTCTTCTGTAGATATTTGTGGTTTAGGCGATCCAGTTTTAAAAGTGAAATTATTATCGGAAGCTTTTAAACTGTCAACGCCAATACGTTTCGCATGCTGAGATTTGATGTCTTCAGTAATAGGTACGACATGTTCTTTAACTTGCTCTCTAAAAATTTTTACATCATTTGCGTCGTAACCAATTCTTTGCATTCTATCATAGCCTAGTTGAACAAAGTTCTCGTATCCTAATTTTAGAGCTATTTCATGTCTTGTTTTTACAAGATCATCATAAATACGATCTAAATCCTCTAGATGATCTGCAAAAAACTGTTCTCTAGCTTTAAAAGCATCTTTTCTAATTTCTCTATCTTCGTTGATTAAGTACTTACTGAATTGTGATAAGTTCAAATGTTCACCGTTATAGTCAATATCTGCTGAAGCAATTAATTTATCATATTCGCTTACTAATTTATTTTCTTTAACAAGTAAGTCATTAATAGAAGGATTATATGTATTGAGAGCAACTTCTGCTAAAGAAAATAGTTGTTGTCCAAAATGCGCAATTAAATCATTTTTAAATTTAGATTTTAATAAAGATTGATAGAATAAATGGTCTAAATATTGTATTTTAGGCATTGTTTCATCAAAGAAATCTCTTTCTTTATTATAATATTCATCATTTGTATCGATAGATGCTCTTATGTAAGCTAAGTTATAATGCGTATCAGTATGGTTTCTAATTTTATTAATTTCATTAATCGCCTCAATTGCTTGATCGACCGTTTCTGCATTATCTAATTCATTTAATAATGATTTGGTTTGCTTTTCTTTTTCTTCAATATTGATTTGTTCATATTGATAATCTTTAAAAGTTAACGTCATGTTAAAACCTCCCTTAATAAATTTATTATAACATTTCTTTGTTTTAATTTTATTGAAAATTGCGAAAATAAAGGTGGAAGCATATAATATGAAATGAAAAGAGGTGTATATAAATGACTAAAAATAATGAACAATTATCTTTAGATGTAGCAACATTAACGAGGAAGACAAAAGAACTTGGAATTCCTATCATGATTGTATTTGAAGGTGTTCCCGCATCAGGTAAGACGAGACTATCAAATGAACTTCTGTTAACACTTGATGCTAAATACACACACTTTGTACCGATGAAATCACCTTCAGAAGACGATCTAAGATATCAATTTTTACAGAAGTATTGGAACAGTTTACCTTCAAAAGGTGATATCAATATTTATTTTAGAAGTTGGTATGCATATTATATAGAATATCAAGCAAACAAAATAAAACATTCTATATACAACAAATATCATGCATTACGAAGACAAATCCAAGACTTTGAATCGATGGTCCAAGATGATGGCTATGAAATTATTAAGTTTTATATTGAGATTAGCGATAAGAAGAGAAAAGAACATTTAAAAGAAATGAAAGAAAATCCATTAACAAGTTGGAAAGCACAAGAATATGAAACTGCCATTAATGATGACGTATATCATAAAGAAATGCATAAAATACTTAAAGCATCGCCTGATGAATGGGAAATCATTGATTATACGGAGAGAGAAGAAGCTATCAATTTGATGTATAAACATATCATCAATCGTTTGAACAAAGCGATTAAACTACATAAACAGAAAGACAAAGTAATTGATGGCGATTTTACGGAAGATTTTAAAACAGACCTATTTGAGCAATCAATAGATAAAGTAAATAAAAAGACTTATAAATCTCTTATAGGTGACTTACAAGATAGACTGAAGGAATTGCAATTTGCATTATACGAAAGAAAAATTCCGTTAATATTAGTATACGAAGGCATGGATGCAGCCGGTAAAGGTGGCAATATTAAAAGAGTTAGAGAAAAATTAGATCCAACCGGTTATGAAGTAAATGCAATAAGTGCCCCAACAGATGTTGAGTTGAATCATCATTACTTATGGAGATTTGCTAAAGATATGCCAAGAAGCGGCCACATTGAAATATTCGATAGAAGTTGGTACGGAAGAGTATTAGTCGAAAGAGTAGAAGGATTTGCTACTAAGAAAGAATGGAAACGTGCCTATGAAGAAATTAATCAATTTGAGAAAATGTGGACAGACGAAGGTGCAATTATTCTAAAATTCTTCTTAACTTTAGATAAAGAT
The DNA here is from genome assembly GCF_022385935.1 of Mammaliicoccus sp. J-M41. Taxonomy (NCBI): domain Bacteria; kingdom Bacillati; phylum Bacillota; class Bacilli; order Caryophanales; family Staphylococcaceae; genus Mammaliicoccus; species Mammaliicoccus sp. J-M41. The sequence continues at coordinate 28,045 of NZ_JAJNIR010000005.1, forward strand.
GAACAATTAAGAAGATTTAAAGAACGAGAAGAAACACCAGAAAAACAATGGAAAATCACAGACGAAGATTGGCGAAATAGAGAAAAATGGGATCAATATATCGAAGCAAGTCATGATATGATTAAATTCACAAACACAGATCATGCACCATGGCTTGTCGTACCAGCTGACAATAAAAAATCAGCTAGAATAGAAGTTATCAAATACATTATTAAAAAATGTGAAGAAGTATTATGGGGCGTCAAACAATATTAGAATATGTTAGGGACAGAATTCCGAGAAATGTCCGTAAGAGTGACCCGCTTAACTACCACAATTCGAAATAATGGAAGTTAGCCGCCCTCCAAATACAAAAAAATAAGCATATCACTTAAGACTGAGTTCATCAGTTCGGTGATATGCTTATTTATTTACACTTAGCTATACATGCTCAAGATTGTATGATATATCAGTTGTGAAATTTGAGATTGTTTCTCTAATTGTTCGTTTACTTGATCTTTAAATACAATTTGTCCTAAAACAACAATACCGTTCATTCCCATATGTGCAACCATTGGTACGATGATACGTTTCGTTAATACATAAAGGCCGCTAAATACAGTTCCCATTACAACATATATTAATGTATGTTCTGGATCTGAATGTGCTAATGAGAAGATAAATGAACTAACTAATACTGCTACGATAAAGCTTAACCACTTAGGTGCTTTGATCATATTGTATATCTCTCCGAAAATTAATTTACGGAATATTAATTCTTCTAATATTGGACCAGCTAATACGATATAAACGATTAATATATGTGATTGTTGTGCAATCTTCATGAGATTTTGAGTATTGCCACTTTCTACTGGTTGATTAAATATATATGTATTAATCAAAGCGGCGATGATTTGTCCAAGCATGGCCATTATAATACCTGCAACACACCAGAAAATCACGTATACCCATGGTTCTTTCTTCTGTTGTTCTAATCGAGTTGGATTTTTAATATTTGAGTTCATATACCATAATAATAAAACAGTAATGATAGCTGTTGTTGCCATCCAAGTTAAGCTGATTTCTAATCTTGTGACTTTAGATAATCCTGAATCAGCGTATAAACTATTTGGAATAATTGCGATTGTTTGTACAACACCAAATAGTAATAGGGTAGCAATATTAACAGTTAATCGATTAAATTGCATTTTCAATTCCTCCAAAAATAAACATGTAAACATTGTACCTTATTTAGCAGAAAAAGAGAAAAATTTAAGTTATATTGCTTGTAATTTTGACCAAATTTGATTATTATAAAAATGTAGTTAGCACTTAAGTATAAAGAGTGCTAACATTATTAGCGCCAAGGAGGATTTTATAAATGTTAAAACCATTGGGAGATAGAATTATTATTGAGAAAACAGAAACAGAACAAACTACAGCTAGCGGGATTGTATTGACAGATTCAGCTAAAGAATCGTCTAACGAAGGAAAAGTTGTTGCTGTTGGACCAGGTAAGCGTCTAGAAGATGGTACAAGACTTACTGTAGATGTTGCTGTAGGTGATCAAGTTGTATATCAACAATACGCAGGAACAGAAGTTAAACGTGATAAAGAAACATATATTATCCTTTCAGAAGATGACATTTTAGCAGTTATTGAATAATTTAGATAATATTTTTGAAGATATTTTATGGAGGTTTTTATAAATGGCTAAAGAACTAAAATTTTCAGAAGACGCTAGACGTTCTATGCTTGCTGGTGTTGATAAATTAGCAAATGCAGTTAAAGTAACTTTAGGACCTAAAGGACGTAACGTCGTTTTAGATAAAAAATTCACTTCACCATTAATCACAAATGATGGTGTTACAATCGCTAAAGAAATTGAATTACAAGATCCATATGAGAATATGGGTGCTAAATTAGTTGCAGAAGTTGCGAACCAAACAAATGATGTTGCAGGTGACGGTACAACTACAGCAACTGTCTTAGCTCAAGCGATGATTCAAGAAGGTTTAAAAAACGTAACTAGTGGTGCAAATCCAGTTGGTATTCGTGAAGGTATTGATAAAGCAGTTAAAGTAGCTTTAGAAGAATTACACAATATCTCACAACCAGTTGAGAAAAAAGAAGAAATTGCACAAGTTGGTTCTATTTCTGCTGCTGATGAAGAAATTGGTAAATTTATTTCAGAAGCAATGGAAAAAGTAGGTAATGACGGTGTTATTACAATTGAAGAATCTAAAGGATTCAGCACAGAATTAGAAGTTGTTGAAGGTATGCAATTTGATAGAGGATATACTTCTCCATACATGGTGACAGATTCAGACAAAATGACTGCTGAATTAGAAAATCCTTACATTTTAATTACAGATAAGAAGATTTCTTCATTCCAAGATATTTTACCTATCTTAGAAAAAATCTTACAAACAAATAGACCAATTTTAATTGTTGCTGACGATGTTGATGGCGATGCATTAACAAACTTAGTATTAAACAGATTACGTGGTACATTCACAGCAGTAGCAGTTAAAGCGCCTGGATTTGGTGACCGTCGTAAAGCAATGTTAGATGACTTAGCAATCTTAACTGGTGGTCAAGTGATTACTGATGACTTAGGTCTAGACTTAAAAGAAACAACTCTAGATATGCTTGGTGAAGCAGGTAAAGTTCAAGTTACTAAAGACGACACTACAATTGTTGAAGGTCAAGGTGACTCAGTAAACATCGACGCTCGTGTTGGTCAAATTAAAGCTCAAATTGAAGAAACAACTTCAGACTTTGATCGTACGAAATTACAAGAACGATTAGCTAAATTAGCAGGTGGCGTTGCAGTTATCAAAGTAGGTGCTGCAACTGAAACAGAATTAAAAGAACGTAAATTAAGAATTGAAGATGCTTTAAACTCTACACGCGCTGCAGTTGAAGAAGGTATTGTAGCAGGTGGTGGTACAGCATTAGTATCTATTTATAATAAAGTAGCTGAAGTTGAAGCAAAAGGCGATGTACAAACTGGTGTGAACATTGTGTTGAAAGCTCTTGAAGCACCATTACGTCAAATCGTTGAAAATGCTGGTTTAGAAGGCTCAATTATAGTTGAAAAACTTAAAAACGCTGACGAAGGTATTGGTTACAATGCAGCAACAGACGAATGGGTAAATATGTTAGATGCAGGTATTGTCGATCCAACAAAAGTTACACGTTCAGCATTACAAAATGCAGCATCTGTAGCAGCAATGTTCTTAACTACTGAAGCAGTAGTAGCAGACATTCCAGAAGAAGAACCAGCAGCACCAGATATGGGCGGCATGGGCGGAATGCCAGGTATGATGTAATTCGGTGAATATAACCGACATTACTAGCTAAGAGATATGTATAATCCCCTTTCTAAATGGTATTAAACCATATGGAAAGGGGATTTTTATGTTAAAATGAATCTAATTTGTATTAAAGGAGTAGAAAATATGATTAGACCTGCTGTTAAAGAAGATGCGAAAAAATTAAGTGAGTTAATGTTTATGATTTGGCATGATATGGAGCTACCTTTAGTTGTTCAAAATGATAAAGAAACTGTTTTAAGATTACTTGAACAAGCGAGTGTTGAAAGTGAATATAGAAACCATTATAAACATAGTCAGGTATTTGAAATTGATGGAAAAGTAGCAGGCTTTCTTAATTGCTATAGTGGTACTGACGAAAAACAACTTGAAGAAAATTGGCACAATATTGAATTTAAAGATTCATTTAAATTAGAAGGAACGCCGTTACCTGAACAAGAAGCGGATAATGGTGATTTATATATTGATTCAGTTGCGGTCTTTTCAGAATATAGGGGTAGAGGTATTGCCTCTAAACTTATAGAAGATGCATTTGTACGAGCTAAAGAAAGAGGATTTAAACAAGTATCATTAAATTGTGAATTTGATAATGAAGGTGCAATGAAACTATATGAGAAATTAGGATTCAAACCATCATATGATCGAAAACTAAGTGGACATGACTACAAATATATGATTAAACATTTATAATAAACTAAAAAAGTAACATCGGTTGATAATATTAGCCGATGTTACTTTTATTTTTTTCAATATCAAGCAAGATTTCTTTTCGTTCTATGCCACTAGAATAACCACCAATTGAACCATCGGCAGCTATCACACGGTGACAAGGTACAAGAATCGTTATAAAGTTCTTACCATTTGCATTTGCGACAGCACGAAAAGCAGTAGGTTTACCAATATTCTCAGCTAACTGCTTATAAGATATCGTTTCGCCAAATGGAATATCACATAAAGCACGCCACACTTTTTGTTGAAAAGGTGTACCAAAATTAAAATGGATAGGTGTTGTAAAAGTAGAAAGATTACCTTCAAAATAAAGATTTAATTCCTCTTCAAGTTTATCTAAAACATGATTACTTTCATCATTAATTTCTGAATTAAGTTGTTTACGTACAATTTGTAATTCCTCTTCTAACGAAGGCTTATTCGTAAAATGTAGCATTAATAAATACTCATTATTAGCAATTGCTAACATTTCACCAGCATTCGTTTGAATTAACTTTTGATATAAAGCCATAATCATCACTCCTAATGAGAGTTTAACATATAGACAACTCATACTTTATGAATTTGAATAAAAATATATGTTCATATACAATTATGGTAATAAGTTTGAAAGGGTGATGTATTATGATGGCTTTAAATCAATTGTTTCTTGTTAACTTAAGTATGGGTGGCCATAATTCCTAATTTATATAAATGGGGAGTTAAATGAAAATAGAACAATTAGGTATTAAAGAAGAACAATTATCATATTATAAGAATAATTTTAGTGATGAATTTAAAATTGGAAGAATATCTTTCGTCTCTAAAAATCATTTTAAAGTCATAACAACCACAAGTCAGTATAAAGCAGAAATTACACAAAAATTAGTTAATCAAAATTTGATACCTGCTATAGGAGACTGGGTTGTCGTTAATGAACTAGATGATTTTAAATTGATAATTGATATATTACCAAGAACTAGTGAGCTAAAACGTCAATCTAAAAAACATGAATCACTTGACCAATATATAGCAACGAATATTGATGAAGTGTTTATTGTAATGGGACTAGATGGCGACTTTAATTTAAACAGGTTAGAAAGATACGTGATTCAAATTAAAGAAAGTGGTGCATTATCTGTTATCATATTGAATAAGATGGATACTGCTCACGATTATAAAGAAAAAGTTCAATTAGTTAGTAGAAGATTAAGTAATGTCCCAATTATCACAACTAGTGTGCTTGAAAATATTAATATGGATCAAATTACGAAAAGGTTCTATAAAGGTATGACAGCAACACTAGTAGGTTCGTCGGGTGTCGGAAAATCGAGTATAGCGAACTATTTAGTTGGCAAAGATATTTTAAAAACTCATTCAACAAGAGAAGATGACCAAAAAGGGAGACATACAACAACTCATAGAGGTTTGTATTTGATTCAGCCTAACGGTGTAATAATTGATACACCTGGAATGAGAAGCTTAGGTCTTTCAGTGGATAAAGATAATATAATAGACAGTTTTGAAGATATTAAATTACTCTCACAAAACTGTAAGTTTAGTGATTGTACACATGAAACTGAACCTGGATGTAAAGTTCAAGAAGCTTTAAAAAATGGTGATTTAGATATAAGTCAATATAACAACTATCTAAAACTTAAAAAAGAAATTGCTTATAACAACTCGAAAGCATCTAAAAAAGCGACAGCTGAAAAGAAAAAACAATGGAAATCATTAACTAAAATGAATAGAAATAAACCAAAATATTAAACGAACTATTAAACAGAATTCTTCAATAGAAGAGTTCTGTTTTTTCTATGTTATAGGTACAGTCATTTCACCAGCATTCGTTTGAATTAACTTTTGATATAAAGCCATAATCATCACTCCTAAAGAAAGTTTAACATATAAAAATTTGATTGACTTTAGATTACTAAATGATAATATAATAATTAAACAGATGAGTTTAGTAGGAATTGAGGGAGATGTTTTTATGAAGAGATACATATTTTTAGCTTTGACACTTATTTTATCAGTTGTGCTAGCGGCTTGTGGAAATAATGATGACAAAGAAAAGAAGGAAATTACAATTGCTACATCACCGGGACCTTATAGTGAGTTGTTTTTGAAAGGTATTAAACCTGAATTAGAGAAGAAAGGTTATACTGTTAAAGATAAAGACTTCACTGAATTACTACAAGCTGATGTTGCTTTGCAAGAAGGTAGTGTGGATGTTAACGTTGATCAACATAAAGCGTATATGGATACATTTAATAAGGAAAGAGATGCAGATTTAACAAATATTACTAAAATACCAACAGTACCTGCACAAATATTCTCTAATAAAAATAAAAATCTTAAAGGTATTAAAGAAGGAGATACAATTGCGATACCACAAGATCCATCAAATGCAGCAAGAGCTTATCGTTTATTAGAAAAAGCAGGATGGATTAAATTAAATGCAGATAAGAATGATATTAAAATCACGAAGAAAAATATTTCTGATAATCCAATGAATCTTAACATCAAAACGATGGATTCTGCTAATATTCCTAGAATTTTAGACGAAGTTGATTATGCAGTTATACCAGGTTCAATTGTTTACGCTTCGAAAGTTGATCCAGCCAAAGGACTTCTAAAAGAAGATTTAGTAGAAGATTTATATTTACAAGTTGTTGTAGATAGTAAAAATAAAGATGCTAAATGGGTTAAAGATATAAAAGAGGCATATCAATCAAAAGGATTTAAGAAAGTATTAGATAAAGAAAATAAAGATGATTATTGGAAAATACCAAAGCAATCATAATATAAATATAGAGACTGGGACATTACCTTATGTTCCAGTCTCTATATTTTTTTACTTCTTTCTATTAGCTTTTTTGCGGTCGCCATTTCTACTTATAAATGCGGCTATTAAAAATAATATTGAAGCGAATGTAAATTGAATGCCTGAGTTGCCGCTTATTTGAATGCCTATTCCAATAATTAAGCAGATTATAGCTAAACCGACAAGAACTTTTGTAATTGTAGACATATGTTTTGCTCCTTTGCTTTATTTATTATATCAATTATTTCTTTGTTATCCAAAAAGGGATGATTTTCTAAAATTAAATGATGAAATTTAGTGAACACACTTTTAATTTTCATAATTCTCGTCTAGTATAGAAGTATCATAACAATGAAAGAGGATGACTTTCTATGAACCCACTAGCATTAGAATTAAATGAACAACTGAAAAAAGAATATCCTGTTGTATTAGATATGCTTTCCGATTTAGGTAAATCTATTTATTATCCAAAGGGTATTTTATCACAATCTGGAGAAGCAAAAGGTACAAAGTATAATGCAACAATCGGTATGGCAACTACTGATGAAGGTATTATGTACACAGATGCTTTATATAATCAATTTGGTGACCAAGATCCAAGTGATATATTCCCATATGCACCGCCACAAGGTGATGAACGTTTACGTACATTATGGCAACAGAAAATTTTAAAAGACAATCCTGATTTAAGTGCTGATGATATTTCTAAACCAGTCGTAACAAATGCATTAACACACGGATTATCTTTAGCTGGAGACTTATTTGTAGATGCCCAAGATACAATTTTATTACCTGAACATAACTGGGGTAACTATAAATTAGCTTTTGGTGTAAGACATAGTGCTAACATTGAAACTTACAAAGCTTTTGAAGAAGATGGCAGTTACACTTTAGAATATTTCAAACATGCTTTAGAACAATATAATAAAGAAAAAGTTATTCTCGTGTTAAACTTCCCAAATAACCCAACTGGTTATACACCAGTAGTTGAAGAAGTTAAAGAAATGGTTGAAGCTATTAAACAATTAGCTGATAAAGGTACGCAAGTCATTACATTAGTGGATGATGCTTATTATGGATTGTTCTTTGAAGATGTTTATAAACAATCTGTATTTACAGCATTAACAGCGTTAAATCACGAAAATATTATGCCGGTTAAAATTGATGGCGCAACTAAAGAATACTTCTCATGGGGCTTCCGTGTTGGTTTCTTAACATTTGGTAGTCAAAATGATGTTGTTAAAGATGTATTAGTTGCTAAATTAAAAGGTTTAATTAGAAGTAACTTATCAAGTTGTTCTTTACCTAGCCAAACTGCAATTATTCATGCAATGGAAGATCCTTCTTTCCAAGATCAAGTTGATCATAACGTGAATATTCTAAAAGAAAGATATGAAGTAACGAAAGAAGTCGCATATCGTGATGAATTTAAATCATTATGGACGCCATATGCATTTAATTCAGGTTACTTTATGGCACTTAAAGTGTTAGATGTAGACCCTGAGCAATTGAGATTACATTTAATTGATAAGTATAGTATCGGTATTATTGCTTTAAATAAAACTGATATTCGTATTGCATTTAGCTGTATTGAAAAATCTGATATAGAACATGTATTTGAATCTATCGCTAAAGCAATCAATGACTTAAAATAATAAAATTAATCAGAGTGTGTATATACAATGTGTATACACACTCTGTTTTTTTATGCCTAAAAACGTTGATTTATAAGCTTTCTATTAAATGAGTTTGACAAATATGTATATAGTGTATATACTGTTTATACACAGTTAGAGAGAGGGAGGTTAAACATGAAGATTCTACTTCAAAATAATAGTAATCAGCCTATTTATGAACAGATTAAAGAACAAATCAAAGCACAAATATTACAAGGTAAAGTAGAACCGGGTGCTTCATTACCTTCTATGAGAGAGTTAGCAAGTGATTTAGGTGTCAGTTTAATAACAACTAAACGTGCATATGTTGATTTAGAACAAGAGCAATTTGTCACGACCATAAGAGGGAAAGGTACTTTTGTAAAATCACAAGATCCCTCAATCATGAAAGAAAAACAATTTATTGTTATAGAGGATTTAGCAAGAGATTTAACTAAACAAGCAAAGTTAATCGGAATGGATGTTAAAGAACTCAATGAAATCGTTAATTTGATTTATGAGGAAGGTGAATAAAATGGACAATGCGATAGAGGTTAAAAATTTAAATTTTAATCATAAAAATCTTAAATTATCAGATGTTAACTTTGAAGTACGTAAAGGTTATGTAACAGGATTTATTGGTGCAAATGGTGCAGGTAAAACAACGATTATACGTATTATTATGGGTCTACTTAAAGAACAAAATGGAGATTTAAAAGTACTTGGAGAATATTTAAGTGAGAACCCAGTTGATATTAAAAATAAAATCGGCTTTGTCTATTCAGAATTATATATGTATGAAAACTGGAATATTAAAACAATCGAGAAAGTCGTCAGTAAATATTATAAAGAATGGGACCACGATGTATTTGAAGGTTATATTAATGAATTTAAATTACCTTATAAACAAAAGATTAAGCAATTTTCAACAGGTATGAAAATGAAATTGTCGTTAGCAATCGCATTAAGTCACCATGCTGAACTTTACATTCTAGATGAACCAACTGCAGGACTTGATCCAGTCATACGTAATGAAGTGCTTGAAATTTTACAAAGAGAATTAATAGATGAAGAAAAAACAATCTTTTTCTCTACACATATTATTTCAGATTTAGAGAAAATCGCTGATTATATTGTCTATTTGAAAAATGGATCCATTGTTATTAATGAAAGTGTAGAAGATTTAACGGATGGTTATCGAATCATCAAGGGAGACCAATCTATACTTGATGATGAATTAAGATCGTTATTAATCAGTGTGAAAGAAACGAATACAGGTTTCTCAGGATTAACAAGACAAAGTTCGGTATTTGTTGAGTTATTTGGAAATGAAGTAGTCGTTGAAACACCGTCAATAGAGGATATCATGGTAAGAATTGAGAAAGATCAATTCGATAAGGAAGTGGTATAAATGAAAGCTGTTTTCTACCGAAACTTTCAATATGAGAAAGGATACTACTTACTTTATTTAATCTGCTTCGGATTAGTATTTATAACGAAATTTACTGTGTCTTTTCAAAGTATAGAACTCATGAATGTATTAGCGGTTTATTTTGTCGCAGTTGTTTCAGTACACAGTATTAATCATGCGATATTTTTAAATAAACAAAGTAGTCAAATCTTTTATATGAGTTTACCGATTTCTAAAGTTGATATTGTAAGAGGGCATTATTTATATAACTTATTAGTAACAGGTATTTCATTTATGATGATCATGATCATAGCATTCGTAAAGCAAGACACAATATTTATACAAGCAGGGTTATTTATTATAGCAACGAACTTGTTTACGTTAAGCATTGTTTATCCAACATTTGCACATTTAAATATTAATCAATTAGGTGCTTGGATATTAGTTGCTATGTATGGGATATTCACAATGTTTTACTTTGGGATATATTCGAATCGACATTATCCATTTGCTGAGGCATTTGGTTGGAAAATATTTTTATACTATACACCAGCAATCATATTGTTAATCGTTGCAATCGTATGGTCGATTCAGTTTAGTAGAGCTATCAAACTAGCTAAACAAGATCAAATTACGGTTTATGGAGGTATAAAATGAAGGCAATCTTATATAGAAACTTAATTTTATCAAAATCATACCTATATTTAATGTTAGCTACAGCATTGTTACTACCATTAATAGTCGTATTACCTCTTAATGGATTTATTAAAATAGGTATATTAGGAATAATCGTTGTTATGATCCATATTGTGTTCTTAGTACCAATGTATTTTCTATTCAATAGAATCAATAAAAATCATTCTGAATATACATTTTTAAGTTTACCTGTTAAGCAATCAACAGTGATTAATGCTCATTATTTAACAGGATTAATATTTATTTTATTCACACAATTACTACTTGGTTTATGTACGATTGTAGCATTTTTAATACAAGAACCAGGCATGGAAGTTTCATATGACATTTCAGGCATGTGTTTAAGCATTGCAGGGAATTTGTTGACGATTAGTTTAATCTTACCATTTGCAGAGTATAAAAGATTGATCAAAATTCCTATTATATTTTGGATGATTATAGTCGGTGCAATTGTACCAAACTCAATACAGTTTATAGATTATGTGCTTAAATTATTTTCAGTACAATCGCATATATTTAAAACACATGATATGTCAATATTCTTAGGCTGTTCCATCATTCTATTTATCGTCAGTTATATCATTTCAATCAATAAAGCGCGTAAACATGCAATTACAATTTAAAGGAGAGGTGAATAATCGTGAAATTAAATAACATACAAAAGTATTACGGTAAGCAACATATCCTCAAGAATATTGACTTTGATTTTGGGGATAGCCAAATTGTCGGATTGATCGGTAAAAATGGTGTAGGTAAAACAACTTTAATGAAAATTATGAACCAGAATATTATGAAATATGAAGGGGATTTCAACAAAGAAAATAGTGACAAAGTGGGTTATTTAATAGAAAATCCTAAATTATATTTAAATAAAACAGGCTATTATAATTTAAACTTCTTTAGAAATGTATTAGGGACTAATGTTGATGATAATTATATCAATATGTTAATCGAGTCATTTGGCATTAAGCCTTATATCGACAAAAAAGTAAAAAAATATTCAATGGGTATGAAGCAGAAACTATCTATTGCAGTTGCGCTTATGAATAAACCACAATATTTGATTTTAGATGAACCAACTAACGGAATGGATCCAGACGGTTCGATTGACGTCTTAAAAACATTAGAAAAAGTAAGTAAAGATTTGAATATTAAAGTACTCATTTCAAGTCATAAGTTAGAAGATATTGAATTAATATGTGATAGAACAGTATTTATGAAAGATGGTGCAATCGTTGAAGATTATGATATGAAAGCTCAATCTAAAGACGTGACTAAATTTATTTTTGATCATTCAAACTATAATGAAGCACTTAATCTTCTTACGATGAATTACAAAGTAGTAACAAGTAATAAACAAGAATCGATTATTTCAGTAGAAGCACTGGAAGATTATCAAGAAGTGTTAAAAGCATTAAGCGCTAAAAATATTTATCCTAAGTTTATTCAAAATAATAAAACGACTTTAAGAGATCAATACTTTAATATTAACAAAGGAGTTGAAGTATCATGAATATCGCCCAACATGTAAAATATGATTTAACGAGAATATTTAAAAGTCCATTAGGCTATTTAGGATTTCTCATTTCATTGTTTCCAGGAATAGCCATCATGATTTCTGTTAAAACGTTAGATGGACCATTTGATGCACAAGTTGTATTGGCTATGTTCTTCATATTTGGTGGACTTGTATTATTAATGTTCTCTATTAGAACGATAGTACGTGATATGCAGTATGGTACGATTCAGTTGTTTTTAAATTCTAAAACAAATAGAGTGAAGTATTTATACGGTAAGTTACTATCAATTATCGGCATTGTTATTATATTTACGATTTTAGGTACGCTATTTACATTATTAGCATCAACTATAATTGATGCAGGCGAATTAAGTGTATCTGACTATTTCAAAATGTTTGGTGAATTTCTACTTATCATGCTATTTTACGGAACATTATTAAATATTCTAAATTTATTAACTGGTAAATCAGCAGTTGTTTATACTACTGCCATCATATTGATATTATTTTTACCTAACATCTTTGATGCATTGATTTTTATTCCTGAAATAGGGGAAGATTTATCAAAAATGATGAAATACAATCCTTTAGACTTTTTACCTAAAATATTGAATCAAGGTTTACTAACAATGAAAGTATCACAAATATGGATATCTGTAGCATGTATTGCTGTATTCACAGGTATCAATCATTACATGATAAGAAATAAGAATATTTAATGGTTTATCCCTCATTTCTATGTTAAATTTAACTTATTAGACATAAGAATGAGGGATATTTTTGGGTAAAAAATTTATTAAACATTATATCATTATTGGTATAATATGTATTGTTGCAAGTTTCTTTTTCCACGGTACACCTAGCTCATTAATGATCGGAGCTGGACTAGGATTTTTCCTAACAGCCGTATTAGCAAAGTTTGAAAAAGAAGATAAAGTTGATGAACATCCAGATAAATTAAAAGATAAAAATGAAAAAAAGTAGCTACTACATCTTGTGGTAGTTACTTTTTATGAAATTGAGGGGGGTGAATCTATGTTACGTAGTTTACTATTCAAAAAGCTCGAACAAAAAGAACAAGATATGATTAAGCATTATCAATATTTACATCAATATCCTGAACCGTCATTTAATGAAGTGAAGACATCACAATATATAGAAGCATTTTATGAAAATAAAGACGTCGTTATACATAATCGTATTGGTGGTAATTACGGACTGATTGTAGAGATTGAAGGCAGTTTACCGGGAAGAACAATTGCATTACGAGCAGACTTTGATGCTTTAAATATTACTGAAGATACGGGATTACCATTTAGTTCTAAAAATAAAGGCTGGATGCATGCTTGTGGGCATGATGCACATACTGCATATTTGTTAATACTTGCGGAATGTTTGATTGAACTTAAAGAGCATTTACCTGGCAAGATTATAATTATCCATCAACATGCCGAAGAGTTAGCACCAGGTGGCGCAATTGACATGATGCAGTCAGGATATTTAAATGGTGTGGACGAAATCTATGGTATTCATTTATTCCCTGATTATACACCTGATGTTATTTCATATAGGAAAGGTCCTACAATGGGTGGTCGATCATTATTTCACCTTAAAGTTAAAGGAAAAGGTGGACATGGATCAAGTCCACACCTAGCGAATGATGCAATTATGGCAGCAACTACTTTCGTAACGAATGTTCAAACCGTTGTTTCGAGAAGGTTGAATCCATTTGATATGGGTGTTGTAACGATTAGTTCATTTAATGGTTTAGGATCATTAAATGTTATCCAAGATAGTGTGGAATTAGCTGGTGATGTAAGATATATGGAAAGCCGTATAGGTCATCAAATCCATGATGAAATCGAGCAGTTAATTAGAGGATTAGAAGATACATTTAATATTCAATGTGAGTTTAAATATGAATTAGATTGTATTCCACTAGTCAATCACTATAAACAAACAGATTATTTAATAGATATTTTGGCAACGAGTCAAGGTGATTATTTTGAATCTTTAAAAGAACATGAACAATTAACGAGTTCTGAAGACTTTGCGATATATCTTGAGAAAATACCAGGTACATTTTTCTTTGTCGGATGTAAACCATATGGAATTGAGAAAGCGCATTTTAACCATAGTCCAAAATTTGTCGTAAATGAAGATGCTTTATTAACGGCGAGTAAAGCATTAGGGGAAGTTGTACTAAATCGATTATCAATAGAATAGAGTTATATATATAAGAGTTTGGGATTAAAAAAATCCTGAACTCTTTTTTTGTATTTTAAAAAATAAGCAGTAACCGTTTACAAATAATTCGAAAACGTTTACAATAACTTGTATACAAGTATACGAAGTTTGGAGGTATTTTATGAAACATCATTATCATTATCCAAGCGAATGGTTAAAGCATCGTTCAACGGGAGAGCAAGTAGCGAGTGAACTTAGACTAGCAATTATAAGTAAGATTATAGAAGAAGGCGATAAGTTAAGTGAAAATAAAATTGCTCAACAATTTGAAGTGAGTCGATCGCCAGTAAGAGATGCACTTAAACTCCTGCAACAAGATGGGCTTATATCTTTAGAACGTATGGGAGCAGTTGTTATGGGGTTATCTAAAGCTAACCAAAAAGAAATATATGATATTAGGTTAATGTTAGAGTCATTTGTATTTGAAAGATTACTCGTTGAAAATAATGAAGAAGTGATTAAACAGCTGAATAAAATATTAAAAATGATGACTGTAGCTGTTGAATTTGAAGATGCAGATGAATTCACGAGATTGGACCTACAATTCCATGAATCGATGATCACTGCTATTCACCATCAATACATTGAAATGATATGGCATAATTTAACGCCTGTTATGGAATGTTTAGTTTTAATTTCAATGAGAAAAAGAATGCAGAATGAACCTGAAGATTTTAAAAGAGTTATTCATAACCATAAAGTATATATTGAAGCGATTGAAAATAAAGACAGAAATAAAATGAAAGAAGCATTTCATTTAAATTTCGATGACGTTGATGAACAAATTGATGTCTTGTGGAATTCTCAAACTAATATAGATAGAAAGTAGGATTTTGTAATGAAATATATGATTGGTGTAGATATTGGTACAACGAGTACTAAAGCTGTTATTTATGATAGCGAAGGGAACTTTTTGAAAAAACATAATATAGAATATCCAATGACGACCCATGAGATTGGCGTTGCAGAAGAAAGTCCTGCAGAAATATTCGACGCTGTACTATTTACAGTAAAAAAAGTGATTAGAGAAGTTGGTGCTAAGCCAGAAGAAATCAAATTATTAAGTTTCAGTAGTGCGATGCACAGCTTGATAGCAATGGATAAAAACAATCAGCCATTAACTGAATGTATCACTTGGGCAGATAATAGAGCAAGTGAATACGCAGATAAGATTAATAATGAACATAACGGTATAGAAATATATAAAAGAACGGGTACACCCATTCATCCAATGTCTCCATTATCAAAAATTTATTGGTTAAAACATGAACATGCCGATATATTTAAAAACACTGAGAAATGGATAGATATTAAGACTTATGTATTCTATCAATTATTTGAAACATACGTTATGGACCACTCAATTGGTTCAGCGACGGGTATGATGAATTTGAATACATTAAATTGGGATAAAGATGTCTTAAACTTACTTGAAATTAATGAAACGCAATTACCAGAATTAGTGTCAACAACACATATTATGAAGCAAGTTAAAAAGAATTATGCTGATATTATGGGCATCAATGAAGATACACCGATTGTAATCGGCGCTTCAGATGGCGTATTGTCCAATTTAGGTGTTAATAGCTATCGTGAAGGAGAAGTAGCCGTAACGATTGGAACGAGCGGTGCTATTAGAACAATTATTGATAAACCAAAGACAGATGATAAAGGAAGAATATTCTGTTACGTATTAACGGAAGATCACTATTGCATCGGTGGACCAGTGAATAACGGTGGTGTCGTTCTAAGATGGTTAAGAGATGAATTGTTAGCAAGTGAAGTTGAAACAGCTAAAAGACTTGGCGTTGATTCATATGATGTTTTAACTAAGATTGCAAGTAGAGTTAAACCTGGGGCAAATGGTTTGTTATTCCATCCGTATTTAGCTGGTGAAAGAGCACCGCTTTGGAATGCGAATGCAAGAGGCAGTTACTTTGGTTTGACACTGTCTCATAAAAAAGAACATATGATACGTGCTGCGTTAGAAGGTGTTCTACTTAATTTATATACAGTGTATCTTGCTTTAATAGAAGTGATGGATAAAGCGCCTGAACAAATTAAAGCAACAGGTGGATTTGCTAAGAGTGAGGTATGGCGCCAAATGATGGCAGATATATTTGATACTTCTGTTGAAGTACCAGAAAGTTACGAAAGTTCATGTTTAGGTGCTTGCATATTAGGACTAAAAGCTATTGGGGAAATTGAGGATTTTGAAGTTTTAAACAAAATGGTCGGTAAAACATATCAACATGAACCTAATCAAGAGAATGTCGATATTTACCAATCGTTAATTCCGATTTATATCAATTTAAGTCGTAAATTAAATGAAGAATACGATTTAATCTCAGAATTTCAATCAACACATTCATAAGGAGATGTTTATATGTTTTCAGATATTGCACCATTATTAATTGTCGCACTCGCAATTGTTATATTATTAGGTTTAATTATGTGGTTAAAACTTAACACATTTGTATCTCTGATTATCACAGCTATGTTAACTGGTATTATGCTTGGTATGCCACTAAGCAAAGTTATCGGCACAATTGAAACAGGAATGGGCTCTACACTCGGTCACATTGCTTTAATATTTGGTCTCGGTGCTATGTTAGGTAAGTTACTAGCAGACGGGGGCGGTGCAACTAGAATTGCACATACATTGATTAATAAATTTGGTCAAAAACGTATTCAATGGGCAGTTGTAACAGCATCATTTATTATTGGTATAGCTTTATTCTTCGAAGTAGGGTTAGTACTATTAATTCCGATTGTCTTTACAATTGCTAAAGAATCTAAAGTTTCAACATTATACTTAGGTATTCCAATGACAGCTGCATTATCTGTTACACATGGATTTTTACCACCTCATCCAGGTCCAGTCATGATCGCTAAAGAATTTGGTGCAGATATTGGTCAAGTATTACTATTCGGCTTTATTGTTGCAATACCAGTAACAATTATTGCAGGTCCTATTTTTACAAGATTTGCGAAAAAAGCAATTCCAGAAGCATTTACTAAGTCTGGTGACTTAGCTTCATTAGGTAAACAAAAAACATTCAATATAGACGAAACACCTAGCTTTGGAATTTCTGCTTTAACAGCTTTATTACCAGTATTTATTATGCTTATTTCAACTATTGTAGATTTATTAACAGGCTCACCAGAAAACCCTCAAGGTATTTTAGGCTTTATTAGTTTTATTGGTGAAGCGGGTACTGCAATGTTAATTTCAGTATTATTCGCTATTTATTCAATGGGTCTTAAACGAGGATATAAAGTTACAGAAGTTATGGATACATTAACAAATGCCATTTATCCAATCGGTATGATGCTCTTAATCATCGGTGGCGGTGGTGCATTTAAGCAAATATTAATTGATGGCGGCGTAGGTAAAACAGTTGAATCACTATTTACAGATACTGCAATGTCTCCAATATTATTAGCTTGGATCGTCGCAGCAGTACTAAGATTAGCATTAGGTTCTGCAACAGTTGCTGCTATATCGACAGTTGGTATTGTTATGCCATTATTAGAATCATCAGATGCTAATTTAGCATTAGTCGTATTAGCAACTGGTGCTGGTAGTGTAATCGCGTCACACGTAAATGATGCTGGTTTCTGGATGTTTAAAGAATATTTCGGTTTAACGATGAAAGAAACATTCTTATCATGGACGCTTCTTGAAACAGTTATCTCAGTTTCAGGTATTATCTTTATACTATTTATAAGTCTATTTGTATAATTTATTTAAATATGAATATAAAAACCTCCAAATCTGTTTATTTAAAGATTTGGAGGTTTTGTTATGTGCTTTTATTTGATGTTTACTGTGCTTGCATTTCTTTAATTCTTTTAATATCTACTCTGATTAAGAATGAAATCGCTAATGCTACAACAAAGAATGCTGCGAAAATATATAACGTTGCCATGTAACTTTGTGTAACTTCTCTGACAGTTGCTGATATAAAAGGTCCAACTAATCCAGCAGCTGCCCATGCAGTTAATATATAGCCATGTATGGCACCGAGTTGTTTCGTACCAAATATATCACCGATATAAGCGGGGATAGAAGAGAAACCGCCGCCATAACAAGAGATGATGATGAACAGAATAATTTGAAATAGCATTGAATTATCAACAATTGGTAACCATAAGAATAATGCGATTTGTATGACAAAGAAAATTGTATAGACATTTGTTCTGCCAATAAAATCAGATATACTTGCCCAAATGAGGCGACCAAGACCATTAAACACACCGATAATACCAACCATTGTGGCAGCTTGAGCAGGTGTTAAGTTTACAATTTCTTGTGCCATTGGGCTTGCGACAGATAAAATCGCTATACCACAAGTAACATTAATAAAGAGCATTAACCATAAATAATAAAACCTTTTAGTTCTAACGGCCTCATTAGCAGACATTTGAACTAAGTCTGGTTTTTTCTTTTTATCTTTTTGAGGATTAAAACTATTAGGTCTATAATATTCCGGTGGTCTTTCTAAATATAAACTAGAGATCAGCATGATAATACAATACACGACTGCTAAAATGATAAAAGTCGATACAAGATTAAAATGTGTTATGAGAAATTCTATAACTGGACTGGCAATCATTGATGCGAATCCAAATCCCATAATTGCTAATCCTGTAGCCATACCACGCTTATCGGGGAACCATTTCACTAATGTAGATACAGGTGCAATATAACCAATACCAAGTCCAATACCTGATAATACACCATATCCTAAGTAAAGTAAGGGCAAGCTCTCAACGGAAATTGCATAACTAGAAAGTAACAATCCTGAGATGAAAAATATCGTAGAAACAAGTCCGGATAAACGTGGTCCAAATTTCTCAACGAAATGTCCCATAAAAGCTGCAGAAAGTCCTAAAAACAATATTGCGATACTAAATATTCTAGATACTTCACTTAAAGTAAAGCCTAAATCATTTTGAATATGTTTCGTGAATACACTCCATGAATAAACAGATCCTATTGAAATATGTATTCCAACAGCTGCAACTGCAATAAGCCACCTGTTTTTGATTTTCTTGTTCATCATATTCCCCCTATAGTAATTGTGTTCAATTGATGTCATTATAGCTAAATTCAGAATATTCAGCAATCAAAAATTTTAAAAAAGTGACAGTATTGAACAGTTAGGCAGCATGATTGCATGTTGATTTCATCGTCTTTTTAACAGTTAGGCATGCCTAACTGTTAAAAAAATAGTTGTAAAATACACTTAAGAAATGAAATATTTGAGTTAAGAATGAATCAACAAAAATTCCTATCTCACTGATATACTTTAGTCATAGATAACACAACACGAAGCACAATCCATTCAATTCCTCAAAACTATTTCGTATATGTTTTTTTCATGATTGTAAATGACTTTGTGTAGAACGTGTTTTGATAGTTATCTGTAATTGTAACGTTGAAATGGATCATAAAATGATTCAAGATATTTTTATAAAGTTTCCCGGCTTTATAAAAATACATGTTTCCTTAATTAATAACCCTTCCCCGAAAAGCGCTCGTTAATTCCCGGACGAGCGCTTTTCACTTGCCAATTTTTATATGTTAACTTTAATAACATGAATTTTCAGTTTTTATTGATTTGAAGTATAGTTATATTAGTAGCCATGGGGATGGCGAGAAATTCTCCTAAGTGAATAGTGGCGCATATACATAAATAAGGCTCGGACATTTAGTCCGAGCCTTTATACGTTTAATTATGAAATTGAACTAACGATTGATTCGTATACGTCATCCCAAAATTCTGTTTTATTTTGATAAGTTTCATGGATGCTATGATGTACTTCTTTTTCTTTTTCAGCATATGTTGGATCGTCTTTACTTGGTAAATCTTTACGAATATTTTCTACAAATTTTTGGACGCTGATTGCTCTTGGTCCCCAAACATGTTCTTGTTCATGTTTGTCATTTAAAAATACAAAAATAGGTATAGAGCGAGCAGTACCATTTGTTAAGTATTGATCAATTAAATTTGTATCTTCATCACGATGGAAAGCTTTCACTTCAATATTAGCGTAATCAGCAATGTTTAATAGAACAGGTATGTTCATCATTGCATCTCCACACCAATCTTCAGTAATCACAAGTACTTTATAATTTTTATCTTTAATTTTATCTAATCGTTCATCATTTTTAGGTAATTGGAAAGATTGATAAATATCGAGTAATTGCTCTTTATTTGTTGTCATCTCATTAACATATTCTTTAATGGATTGTGCCTGTTCATAGTATGTAGCTAACTTTGTCATTGTAAAAATCCCCCTTTGATATACTTAATATTATAACAATTCTGAAATATTTCGCAAAGTACAATACTTTAAAATGAATAATTAATCTACAGCATTATCGATTATTGTAAATGTCTTATTATCGACATCTAATTCAGCTTGTGCACCGTATGGAATAATGCATTTAGGTTCATTATGTCCAAAACTAGCATTATAGAAAACGGGCATATCTTCTTGATGCCACTCTTTTAACATTTTAACCCAGACTTCTTTATATTCTTCATAGTATACATCGTCTTGAGGTCTTCCGATAATAACGCCATTAATTCTATCAAAAATACCCATAGAACCAAATGCACGGACATAATCTTCCATCAGCCATGGTGGGGCATGAACTTCAGCAGTCTCAATGAAAAGAATAGCACCATCAAAGACGTCTTTATTAGGGAACACGTCAGTAGCTTTTAAGGAATGGAATAATTCCATACAACCGCCAATAAGATGTCCAGTAGCTTTGCCAGAACCATTTAGAATTTCATATCCGTTATTATCAAAAGATTCACGATTAATATTTTTATTCTTTTCATCCCACTGTAAACCGTATTTTCTAATTTGTGGTGAAGTAGGTACATTACCGACAACACCATTTTGGAACCACGTTTGATTGATCGATTGAACAGTGTAGTCATCCATTTGAACATTTTCGGCAAAATCAGTTAATAACAATGGTCCATAAAAGCTTGAAACACCTGCTTGATTAAACATGAAATGAAGTGCAGTCGTGTCTGAATAGCCACTGAAAATTTTAGGGTTATCCTTAATAATATTTAAATCTATGTATGGCCACAATCTAACAGAATCATCTCCGCCTAATGTACAGATAATAGCTTTAACTTCTGGATCTTGAAGTGCTTGATGTAAATCTTCTACTCGTTTTTCTGGATGATTATAAGTATAGTCAGCGCCTTTTAATGCGTGTGGCATGACTTTGACATTTAATCCGAACTCATCCTTTAATCTTTGTATACCAACTTCAGTTCTCCATAATATGTCTTTTTCGCCAGCTAATCCTGAAGAAGGCGAGACAATTGCTACAGTATCGCCTTTAGAAAGCTTACTCGGTTTTATTAATTCTTTCACATCATTACCCCCTTATTTGTATATTGAAATTAGTATAGCATATGGGTATAACTTGAAATCAAATAATTCAAATGATAATATAAGTTTGTTTGTAAAAAGAATGGTAAAATAATGAATAATATAAGGTTAACTTCAGAATATAAGGGGTATTTCTATGGATAAAATAACCTTCCTTAATTACCTTGAGGATGAATTATCTCGACTGCCTAAAGTAGAGCGAGATAAAATAATGTACGAATATGAAACGAAATTTTTTGAATCAGAAGATGAACAAAGTTTAATACAAGAACTTGGTGAACCTAAAGCAATCGCCAAGAAAATATATGCAACAAGTGCCATTCATGATGCAGAGTTATCACCCAATTTTAAGAATGTATTTCAAGCAATTTTAGCGACATTAGGACTAAGCTTTTTTAATATATTTTTTATTATTATTCCATTTCTTATCATTGCCTTTGTACTGCTCATCGTAGTCGTAATCGGTGCTTTAATGATGTTAGGTCCTATCGTTAGTGTGATCAATGTATTTGTTCACGGTTTTTATTGGGTTGATATTACAAATATCATTTTTTCAATTTCTTTCTTAGGGTTAGGACTGATGTTGTTAATAGCAGGGCTTAAATTAATAGAAGTGAGTTACAAAGGTATCTTAAAATATTTAAGATGGTGTGTGAAACTCGTTAAGGGGCGTGCTGAATCATGAAGAAGTTATTTTTATCTGGTCTAGGCATCTTCTTAATTTTTGGCATTTTAGGAACGATACTTTGGTTTACAGTTAATAATAAATATGAAAAGCAAGAAACATATGAAAAAGTATATAAAAACAATCAAGTTGAACAAGTTATCGTGAATGGGCAAAATACAAATGTTGAAGTTAAGAAAGGGAAATATTTAGGTATTAAATATAATGGTAATCAAGATGTTAATGCGAGCATAGAAAATAATTTATTGCATTTTACGGAAAGGGAAAATAAATATAAATTTAATGCTAATTTTATTCCATTTAGAAAGACCGTCAATCACTTAGTGATCACACTACCACCTAAAAATTACGAATCATTTAACATTACTACGAATACTGGAAACATTTCAGTTCGTGACGCTAAAAGCAACAATAGTAATATGATTACGGATACAGGTGACATTGTTTACCATAATGTAAACTTAAAACATGCTAAAGCAATGACAGACTTAGGCAGTGTTAAAGTTAAACATTCAGATTTAACGGAATTTACAGGCGAAATCAAAACAGGTAATATATCTGTCGACAAAAGTAGTCTTGTGAATAGTGAGATGATTACATCATTAGGTAATATTAATATTAGCCAATTGAAAAATGAATGCGATATTAAATCATCTACTGAAGACGGAGATATTTCAATTTCTTATATGAATCCACCTAAGAATACTTTATTACAACTTCAATCTGAATCTGGCAATACAAAAATTGAAAATAAAGCATTTAATGGCGAAAAAGTAGGTAAAGGGAAACACGTTATTGAAAGTTACACAGATAACGGAGATATTTATATAAAATAGTATAAAAATAGGCTGAGACATTTATGTCTCAGCCTATTTTCATTCACTAGCAAATAGAATGTCTGAATCAATCTGACCTGTTATTGTAGGAAGTGTAATGGATTTACCATCTAACCATTCTTTGAAATCAAATGTATGTATGGTGCCATTTTCACCAAGTGCAATTTTCATTTTTAATTGGCTAGGTATGTATGCTGATGTATGTATCGTACCTGACCAACTTTTGAATAACTTGCTGTAAATTTCATATTGAGGATCATTAAAATATCGAAAAGCATCTTCTAAAGACATTTGATCATTTGTGATTTGGTCAATTCGATTATATCTGTCAACAGACTCTTTAATATAATTTCGATTCTCATGACTTAATATTTCAAAATGATTGGTACATAAATTGTTTTGTTTAGTCACAACTTCTCTTGGTGTCGCTTCTACAGTAATTCTCTTGTTTGTTTTATCCATTAAAATATAGCTAAATGAACTACGATGAGGAATCTCATTTAATAATCTAACAGCATCATCGACATCTTTACATGTTTCTAAGATCAATCTTCCAATCATGTAGCAAACAAATCCATCACCAGGTTTTTTACGATGCATAAAATTATAGCCCATCGCTAAACCATGTTCATTCATGCCATCCATTCTGCCAGTTACTCTGGAAGTAGGACCGATTTGTGCATATCCTCCATCTGTAGGTTGGAATAAACTAAATCTCCCATCATATGTAGCAGGACTATAATCATAGTTTCTAACCATATAATCTTCTCCTAAGAAAATAGAACAACCACTATCTTTAGCATAAACTCTATAATGACCATAGTTTAACAAGATTGTTTCTAACGGAAATTTTAATGTATCTTGAATCCCCATTAGTTCGTCCCAAATTTTTGGTGCGAATTTTTGATATATATTTTTTGTTTCATCTATATTAATATCGAAGCGGGGTCTTCTAATTCGCCATTCTTTTTCTCTATTTTGCAACATTTTTGTAGACTTTAACCATTCTGCTTGAGCAACGCCATAATCATAATGGTTTCCTCTAAACTCTAATGTTTGCATCTTAACATTTTGCACATTATCACTCCTCATATATTTATTTTGATTGAACTTATGTACTTTGTCACGTAAATCCTCTCATATAATTGGAAATATGATGTTAAAGAGATTGTAATAATAGCTTAACCTATGTAATTTATTACCATGTTATATTTGAATTACCAATTATCTCACAGATTATGTGAGAAGGGGGTATGTAAAATGTGGAATCAAGGATATATTTACGTAAAGAAAATATGGCAAGAATGGTATAGAAGATAATCTATTAAATGACGCTTATAGAACAGCTAGAATATATATTTTTGAAATAAAGAGCAAGGGACAATTTAATGTCTCTTGCTCTTTACTCTTTATATTTGATCTGTTGATGTACTATAAGATTGCGCTTTGTTAGTCTTTTTAGTTTGGTTAGACCATATAATAGCAATTGTAGGTCCAGTGATTAAGTGGATAAAGCTGAATATGGCGCCAGGAACTGCGGATAGGGGATTGAAATGTGCTGTTGCGAGTGACACAGCTAGTCCGGAATTTTGCATTCCAACCTCTATAGAAATTGCTCGTTTATCTGGTCTATTAAGTTTGAATAATTTAGCTAATAAGTATCCAATTGTTAAACCACTGACATTATGAAGTAAGACAACGCCGAACATAATAAGACCAGTTTCAATGATTTGTGTTTTATTACCTGCGACTACGCTTGCAAGAATAAGTGAAATAGATACAACTGAAATAATAGGTAAAATATCAATAGATTTTTCTGCAACTGGTCTAAAGAATCTTTGTACGATAAAACCTAATATAATTGGAATCAGTACAACTTGAACTACTGATATAAACATAGATGCAAATGATACTTGTAACCATTCTCTTGCAAATAAATATATTAAACTAGGTGTAACAATAGGTGCTAATAATGTAGAAACAGTTGTGATAGAAACGGATAACGCAGTATTTGCTTTAGCTAAATAGCTAATAACATTTGATGCAGTTCCACCTGGACAACAACCTACTAAGATAACGCCTAATGCTACGTCAGGACTTAAATTAAGCCCTTTAGCGATTAAATATGCAGTAACAGGCATTACGGTATATTGAAGAATAACACCGATTAATACGCTTTTGGGTGATTTAAATACTTCTTTAAAATCATTTGTAGAGATAGTCATGCCCATTCCAAACATTACAATTCCTAATAAATAAGGAATGTAAGGTGCTATTTGAGCAATGGCATTTGGAAAGCTAAAGCCTAACACTGCTGCTAAAAGCATCCAAAATACAAATGTTTTATTGATAAACTGACTGAACTTCTTAATATTACTCATATATACACCTTCCAATTAAATAATAATCAGAATATTAACAATAATACAAAAAATTTTCAATACTTTATTTGAATTAATTATTTATTTTACGTATTAATGATGAAATGATACATATATTAAGTGAAATTATACTAAAATATCTATATATCGATAATATCTCGCTTAGAAAAGGATAATATCTTTTATGTATTTTAAATATTATGTTATGATGAAAGAGGTAGAAAATGATGAATGAGGTGACTTCAATGGATTGTATTAAAGGGATATTCAAATTCTTTTTCATCTTAATTGCTATAACAACAGTTGCTGTTGGGGCAGGTATTGCTGTCTTAGCATTTGTATTTAAAAAAGACTTTGAAGAATTAGAACAAAAAACAAAAGAAATTGTATCTGAAATCGAATCTAATAATTAAAATAAAGGAGCAATCACAATATTTCTGTGATTGCTCCCTTTTTTATATTTAAAAATTAGGAGGGTTTATATTTGCGATATGAGCGTAATGTTTTAATATCCCCAAGACTAGAAAATGACAAGTGTCATCAATTAAAAGCTTTATCTCATAATCTCAAAGTACCAAGCGAAGATGAATTATATGCCATACTTGAAAGCATTGAATATGACCAACCATTTTTAAAATCGATTACAATTGGAACGAGTAATGAAAAGGAGATGATTAATACAGCATTTCATTTAAAAGCAATCATAGAGTATATGTGGTACGAACGAAAAAAATCTGAAGTATATGTTAATATCGTCATTTGGAAGAATCATGTTGGTTCTTCTAAAAAATATGTTAATAAATTTATGAAGTATGAACCAGATGCGTGGATAATATTAGGGTCTCATACAGGTTTCTGTAATTTGTTAAAAAGATTATACAGATTTGATAGTTGGGATGCTAATCGAACATATTGTTCAAATGCGTTATTGTCCCAAACGATGTTTCAAATAGTAGGTGAAAAGTATTTCGAACATATTAAAAGTATCAATCATCTCGGTAAACCAATTATAATCGAGGGTGGTAAAATCATTTCAAAATACAATGCTATTGTTTAGACCGCTTCTTTTTGAATATAAAAAATAGAATTGATGCAATACATATGAGTAATGCACTTATTAAATAATTTAAGTAATGTTTTGAACTTTGACCAGTTTCAGGAAGCTTTGTTGTTTTCTGATTTGGTCTTTTTTTCTTTATTAGTGTGATCGTTAGTAAGTTTATTAGGGTTAGGAATTAAAGAGTCTTTAATGACTGAGATTTGGTATGTCTGATTTTGACTTGGAATTTGATTAGAATTTGAATTATCCGTAATTTGATTTTGATTTTGTTGACCTTGATCTATTTGAGTAGGTTGATTTGTATTTTGCTCAAAAGTTGAAGTGGTCTTGTCGTCAGAATTAAATGTATAATATTTATCCTCTCCTAGTGAAATCGTTGAGTGGCTATCTATGCCGTTAATCTTCACATTAAATTTAGTGGACTTAGTAAATGTAGTGGGTATATTGATTGAAGTATTACCGTTCTGATCTGTTATGCCAGAAAGTTCTTGGTTATTTGCAATGAGTTTAACTTCGACATTATTTAAAGGGTGATAGGTCTTTGAAAGTACATTAATAGAAATGGATTGATTATTTGTATTTGCTATATTGCGTTGGATATTGCTAGAAGAAGTCAATCTATATAACTTATTAGGTTCAACAGTAAAAGTTTGATTATTTGAAGTGGTTAAAGTGTAATGAGGTTTAATATTCTTATTAGGAATTTCTATAAATGCTAAACCGTCAGATTTAGTTGTTAAAGATTTAACTTCTTGATCTAACTGTAATTGGAAAGTTTCATTAGATATCGGGGTATTATCAGAAGCATAAAATTGAAAACCAATAGGTGTCATATCATTATTAGCGTGCGCAGTTCGTGACGTATTGAATGATGTAGCGACCATACAAACAATACTAAATAAAAAGATTGGAAAAGGTTTCATATTGACCTCCTTTCATCTCTTAATTTATTAGATGATCATCTGATATCATTATGCCATAAACTCGTTAGATATTCCACTATTATTTTATGCTTTTTATATAAAATTTTTAAAACAACTAAAATCTTCCTATATATATGTCATTCAAATTTTTGAGGATGGACGCTTGAATCTTTTTGCAAGTGATAAAATAAAAGAGTAAAATATAATCAGAACGAGCATAATCTAAAAGGGGATGTCTTATATGAAATGTGCAAGTTGTAATCAAGAAATGGTAGATGATCTTCGTACGAATGTTCCAGGCACTCTAGTTGATGTTAGATTAATAAAAGAAGAAGAGAATGAAGATATTTTAAACAAAGCGATTGCAATACCGAAAGCAGCAGTATGTTTACAATGCGGCGAAGTGAAATATTACATAGAAGATATTGAATCATTTAGAAATGCTATTAATCATGAATAAAAAGTAAATCATTAATAAAAAAACAGCGTACATTTGAAATAAATCATGTACGCTGTTTTATTTATATTTTTTTAATATTTCGTACAGATGCATAGCAATGCTCACCATTACTAAAATATACTGCACGATCTTTCGTGTTAATAGTATCAACGTTATTACGATTAATGACATAACTGTTATGGCATCTGAAGAAGCGGTCATCTAAATTAGATAAATCTTTTAAACTGCCATAAAACTCAATTTGTCTATTATCTAGATGAGCAATTAGTCGATGTGATTTTGATGATGACTCAAAGAACATAACATCATCATATTGAACATATACAGAATTGCTACCTCTTGTTAATTCTATCTTTTCTACGTTTGTATTTTTAGAAAGCATACCTAATCTTATGTATGCAGTGTCTAAACAATCTAACACTCTAGTCTTCAGTTGATCAGGATCATCTTTAAAAATAAAATCCATCGCAGCAACTTTATAAACAAATGTTAAATAAGTCAGTTCACTGTGGCTTGTGACAAAAACAATATTACCAATAGGGTCATACTTACGTATTTCACTTGCTAATGTAATACCATTAATATCAGCGTCTAATTGAATATCTAAAAAGTAACAACCTATATCATTTGAAGATTTAACGTGCTCCAACAATTCATACGGATCACGTGTTGCAAGTTCAATAGACATTTCTTTTTCTTCAATCATAATATAATTATTGATAATCGTCTGCATGCGCTCTAATTGTTTCGGGTCATCTTCACAAATGATGATTTTCATTGAATCACTTCCTCATTGCTATCATTTAAAATTTCAAGCTTTTGAATAAAGTATTGATTATTAATAAAAGTATCTAAGAAAACATGGTCAGTCTTCTCAGTAATTTCTTTCAACGTAGTTAACCCAATACCACGCTTACGACCTTTAGTAGAATAATGATTTTCAAATAGTTTATGTACCTTAGGCGTATCTTTAGAACATTTATTCATGAATACAAGTAAAATCGATTCCTCATTTTTAATAAATGCAATTTGAATCGTTGGATTATCAACAAACTCAGATGCCTCAATTGCATTATCCATAATGATGCCAATACATCTACTTAATTCAACAATGTTCATATTTATATGATCAATCTGTTCAGTAATCTCAACACTAATATTGATATTCTGTTCCTGAGATTGAATAATTTTCGTCGTTAATAAACCCTTAATTTCTCTAACATGTAAATTTTGAAGACCATTAATTTTTATCGCATTTAATTTCATATCATCATGAAGATGTGCAATATTTTGGTCAAAGTAAGTTCTCAAACCATCCATATCATCTTCTCTAATATATTCAGATAACGTCGCTAAAATATTTACATAATCATGACGAAACTTACGCATCTCATTATTAATTTGTTCAATCTGCAACGTATACTTATAATACTGATTGATTTCTTTCTTCGTACGCTGCAAAGCCATCTCTCTAATAACCGTGAAAGAAATTAAAATAATAAAAATAGCAGCAACACATACATAAATCACATAAAATAAAGTTTGGAATTCAAACTCTTTTTCAGTATTGTAAGACTTTGGCATGTATACATAGAACACCGTAAAAGAAAGACCTAAGAATGCTGCTAACAATAGTAGGTAAATACGGTTGTTATATAAATAGCTTAATTTAAGTCTATTCATTAATTGTCTTATTATAATCGCTATTGATACTGAGATTATAAAATGAAAGACAAAATAAAATACATGTGTTGATATTGCAGAAGGCTCTATATTAAAGATGAGTCTAATTAATAAGGATGATAAATAATCTGAAACTACTGAAATGATTATGACCAGTAATGTATTTATAATCCCAAATATTCTAAATTTAAAGTAGAAAAAGACTCCCAAAAAAGTTATAACAAATATTATAGATGCTACACCAACTATAAAATATAAAGCAAGAGAAGGGATCATGTACCCTAATAATAGGATGACATAATCCCTTTTTGAATATCGATAGTTTTGAGTTAGTGCTAATAAAACTACAAATAATGATGTTTGAAACAAACCATATATAATAGTCTCTGTAATTGATAATTGTGCCATATACTTACACTTCCCAAATTATATATTACTTATTGTTTTTCGTTTAATAATTCTTGTGGTACTTCTGTTTCATCTAAGAATACGTTACAACCTCTAATTACCGCTTTTTCACCGATTGCTGAAAGGATATTTGATACTGATTTTGAAAATAGGCTAGATAATAAATTCATGATAATGTTTCCTCCTCTTTGTAAAATATAGGTAATAGTGATACTGCTTCAAAGATTAATCCTAAACATATTAATTGTTGATAGGGTTCTTTAAGGAATAAAGATAATACTATCAAAATTGTTGCTGCTAGGATTGATCTTAGTTTAAGTCCTTTTTTCCATTTGCCTAATATTGGGTGTTTCTTTGTTTGCATTGGTGCGTACTTTATAATGATAAGATAACCGACTAACGCTATGGCTAAGAATGGCCAATAGGGTATGTTGGTATTTATGATTATAAGTGGTGCAACGACAAACATGATTAGGCTTTGTATCGTACATAGAAATGTGGACTTAGCGTGCGCGCCAAACGCGAAATATCGAATGGCAAAATAACTAAGATGTACAATAAGTGTGTATAAAAATATATGGCATAGAAGGGCAGCGCCGTATATAACTATGGTCTTCATCATATTCCCTACAAATACTTCTAGTCCATACTTTACCTTTAAATAACTAACATGATCTAGATTATTTGAATTTTGAAGACTTGCAGCAATTTTATCTATTTGTGTTTGGACAGGTTGATACATAGCGCCCCTCCTTCATTATGATTATAGAACATATTGATTTACATTTTACTTCTTTTGCCTAACTGTATTATTTCAATGCCTAACTGTTTGAATTTATAATATATTTGTATTTTAACATAATTTTAATGCAGTTAAGAACTTAAATTAACGACTTAGGGAAAATATAAAATTCTATTATTGAAATACTATAATATATTTAGTGAATATTTAATTTTTTATGATAAATTAAGAAGTTTAAATATAAAGGAGGATCCTTTATGGCAGGCGATATCGTCAATGCTATTTGTAGTATTTTTAATTGGTTAGTGGAACTTTTTAATGGGTTGTTTACTTAAATATCTGCTGTGTTTGATACGTGGTTATTCATATAATAAATATTGTAACGTGTACCATTTGGTATGCGTTTTTATTATAGTTATTGAGCGTTTTCATGTAGAATGATATTAAAGAACAAATTAGGGAGGAATTTAATTTTATGAAAACGAAAGGTTATATTGGTAGTTATACGAAAAAAGAAGGAAAAGGGATTTATCGTTTTGATGTTGATGAGAATGAACAAACAATCGAGAAGGTTGAAGTTGGTTATGAAGTTGAAGCATCTACATATTTAACACAACATGGTCAATTTTTATATGCTATTAAAAGAGATGGCGATGATTGCGGTGTTGCAAGTTTTAATATTAATGAAGATGGTAGTTTAACATATATAAATGATTGCTTAGCTTCACAAGAAGGAACGGGTTGTCATATTTCAGTTTCTGAAGACGGTCAATATTTATTTGAAGCTGTTTATGGTAGTGGTTATGTAAGACTTTATAAATTAAATGCTGAAAATGGCGAAATTATTGAGCTAATAGATGTGTATAAAGGTGAAGGTCATGGACCAAATGAAGCAAGACAAGAAGGTAGCCATATTCACTTTGCAGAACAGACACCAGATTTAGATTATATCGTTACAGTTGATTTAGGTGCAGATGTGATCAGAACATTTAAATTCTCTGATGAAGGATTGGAATTATATGAAACATTAGAAGTCCAAGCTGGAAGCGGTCCAAGACATATTGCGTTCCATCCAAGTGGTGTATACGCATACTTAGTGAATGAACTGAGCAATACGATTCAAGTGTTGTCATATAAAAATGGTGTATTTGCAACGATCAGTCCAGCGCTATTAACGATTCCAGAAGACTTTGATTTAAATTCACAAGTTGCTGCTGTTAGATTAAGTCATGATGGACAGTTTATTTATGTTTCTAATAGAGGACATAATAGTATAGCTGTTTATAAAATATTAGGTGATGGTGCAAATGTTGAATTAGTTGAAATTGTAACAAGTGGTGGAACTTGGCCTAGAGATTTAAATATCACACCAAGTGATTCATTTATAGTTGTTGCACATGAACATTCATATAATTTAGTATTATTTAGTCGAAATAAAGAAACTGGTAAGCTGACAGAAATAGAGAACGAACAAAAAGCTGCAGAAGGCGTTTGTGTTCAATTTATATAATGGTAGGTGATGAACGTTGAAAATAGCACTATATCAGATGCATGTAATACCTGGAGAACCAGAAAAAAATATTGAAAAAATTAATCAATGGTTAGATGAGTTAGATGATGAAATTGACATAGCAGTGTTACCAGAAATGTGGAACACTTCTTATCGATTAAATGAGTTAACCGAACTTGCTGATGAAGATGGTCAAAGAATTTTACCTTTCTTAGAGCAAAAAGCAAAAGAAATCCACAAACATATTGTTGCTGGTTCAATTGCATATAAAAAAGGAAATGAAATTTATAATCGAACAATTGTCGTCAATAACGAAGGAAAGTGTATTAATACTTACGACAAAGCACATCTTGTGCCAATGTTTAATGAACATCATTTCTTAACTTCAGGTAGTAAGAAATCTACTGTATATGAGTTAGATGAAATAGAGATGGGAACGATTATTTGTTATGATTTAAGATTCCCAGAATTAACGCGTTCACTAGCTTTAGAAGATGCAAAAGTAATTTTTGTTTCGGCACAATGGCCGAAATCAAGAATTGATCATTGGAAAGTATTATTACGTGCTAGAGCAATTGAGAACCAAGTATATATTATTGCTTGTAATAGTGTAGGTACTTGTGATGATAATGAATTTGGTGGACACAGTTTAGCATATGCACCAGATGGAACACTAATCGACAGTTTATACTATGATGAAGATACATTAATCGTTGATATAGACTTTGATTCGCAAGAAAAAATTCGAGAAGCCATTCCTATTTTCAATAGTTTAAGAACAGATTTATATTAGGAAGATGTGGAAAGAGACTGAGACATTACATTTTGTCCCAGTCTCTTCTTATTATCTTACAAATGTCATATTGAACATTTTTAGAAAAAGTATAAAATCAATTATAAGACAGAAAATTGTAAAGGCATGGAGATGATTTATTTGGAAAGTAGTATAGCAGTCCAATTTAAAAATGTAGAATATGAAATAGAACGGTCTCTTATTTTAAAAGGTGTTACAGGTGACATTTATAAAGGTAAACTCACTTCTATAATCGGGCCATCAGGTGCAGGAAAATCAACACTGCTCTCTTTAATTAATTTGTTAAAGTCAAGTACAAGTGGCGAAATATTAATAGATCAACAATCTATTCAAACATATAATCCAATGGAACTTAGAAGAAAAGTACAATTGGTTTCTCAAGAAGCAACGGTGATTAAAGGAACTGTAAAAGATAATTTAGAACTGCCATTAATACTACAAAATAAAAAAATGACAGATGAAGAAGCTAAATATTATTTGAAGATAGTCGATTTGCCAGAAACTTTTTTGAATAAAAATAGTAAAGAATTATCAGGTGGAGAAAAACAAAAGTTATCACTAGCACGTTCACTCGTTAATAAACCTAAAGTGATATTGCTAGATGAAGTGACATCGGCATTAGATAGAAACTCAAAGCGTGCAATTGAACAGCTATTGCAAAAAATTATTAAAGAACACGAAGTTACCATGATATGGATTACACATGATATTAATCAAGCTTTTAGAATGAGCGATTACATATGGGTCATGATCAATGGAGAAGTTGAACAAGCTGATACAACTGAAAATGTTAAAAATTCAGAACAACCAAACGTCAGAAGCTTTATAGGAGAAAAATTAATATGAGTATAACATCAATTGTGTTAATGTTTATTTTTATAATTATTCCGATAGTTATTTCGAAAAGTTTTAATTTAGGATTAGAGAAAGATACATTAATTGCAGCTATTCGATCATTTGTTCAACTGTTAATTGTAGGGTATATATTACAATTTATATTTGATCAAGAAAGCCATATTTTTATCATTTTAATGATCATGCTCATAATAGGTGCGGCAACACAAAATGCGCGAAAAAAAGGTTTGGAAATACCAGGTATTACATGGAAATTATTATTGGCTTTTGTAGCAATAGAAGTCATTACACAAGGTATCTTATTAGGATTTAAAATAACACCACCAACAGCACAATACATCATACCGATAAGTGGCATGATTGTTGGTAATGCGATGGTATTAAGTATATTGTTCTTAAATAGATTTATGTCAGAAGTTAAACAAAATGAAAATGTGATAGAGCTTGTTCTTTGTTTGGGAGGCACGCCTAAACAAGCTATCCATAAGCAATTTATTACTTCTATACAGTCTAGTGTTATACCAACAATAGAACAACAAAAGACAATAGGGCTTGTCCAATTACCCGGTATGATGAGTGGTCAAATCATTGGTGGGGCAGATCCAATTGAAGCGGTACTCTTTCAAATATTAATCGTATTTATGTTATTAACAAGCGCTACAATGACGAGTGTGATTTTAGGTTTCTTATCATATCCAACTTTATTTAATAAAAAGCAGCAGCTCATTGA
This sequence comes from Mammaliicoccus sp. J-M41, assembly GCF_022385935.1. Lineage (NCBI taxonomy): Bacteria > Bacillati > Bacillota > Bacilli > Caryophanales > Staphylococcaceae > Mammaliicoccus > Mammaliicoccus sp. J-M41. The sequence continues at coordinate 62,943 of NZ_JAJNIR010000005.1, forward strand.
AAGTCAATATAAATAAAAATAAGCATGTGGTTAAGACGTTAATGAATGTCTATACCATATGCTTATTTTATATGCTTAAATTTAATTATGTCGCCGTTAGTAACACTTCTGCATTACTTTTTAAACATAGCTCTCACATATTTAGCTTTTCCTTTATAAGGTGGGAAAAGAACGCCAGTTTCTAGTTTGGTAGTTTTAAACATGATGCTCTTTTCATTGCTAAAGAGTTCAAATGAAGCTTTGCCATGATATTTACCAATTCCTGAATGACCGACACCACCAAATGGTAAGTTATGGTTACCTAAATGTAAAAGTGTATCATTGATACAACCGCCACCGAATGATATTCTTCTTACGACTTCATCAGTATGATTTTCGTCTTCACTAAATAAATATAATGATAGTGGCTTTGGTTTATTCTTGATAAATTGAATGGCGTCGCCGAATGCTTCATACGTCATAATAGGTAATATTGGACCAAAGATTTCATCTTCCATTAGAATATCATCGAATTTAACATTATCGACAATAGTCGGTTCTATATAGCGATTCTCTCTGTCCGAGCTACCACCGTAAACGATGTCACCATTAGTTTGATTAAGTAAATTCACTAATCGATCTGTATGACGTTCGTTTACGATTCTGCCATAATCTTCACTATTTTGTGCTGATGACGTATAAAACTCTCGAATAGTTGTTTGAATTGCTTTAATAAATTGTTGTTTAATCGATGCGTCGATGATGACATAATCTGGTGCTACACATGTTTGACCGGCATTAATGAATTTACCAAATGTGATTCTTTCTGCTGCTACTTTAATATTTGCAGTCTTATCTACAATTGCTGGACTCTTTCCACCTAATTCAAGTGCTACTGGAATCAGTTGTTTACTAGCTTGTTCGTAAACGATTTGTCCTACTTTAGTAGAACCAGTAAAGAATATAAAGTCGAATGGGTAAGTTAACAGTTCTTCAGTTACGGTTTGATCGCCAGTTATACAAGATACATATGCAGGATTAAATGCTTCATGTATAATTTTTTCTATCACAACACTAACATTTGGTGTGAGTTCTGAAGGTTTGATAACTGCACAATTCCCTGCAGCAATAGCACCAATTAAAGGTTCTATTACAAGTTGAAACGGATAATTGAACGGACCGATGATTAAGACTGTGCCATATGGTTCATTAATTGTGTAACTTTTACCTGGAAATAAAAACACAGGTGTATTCACGGTTCTTTTACTTGCTAAACTCTTGACTTCTTTTAGCATGAAAGAGATACTTTTGTAAATGTAACCAATTTCAGTAGCATAAGATTCAACAGAATTTTTGCCTAAATCTTGTTGCAATGCTGAAATTAAGGCACTTTCATTTGATTTAATAGATTTTCTCAGTGCTCTTAACTGTTTTTTTCTAAATTTAATATCTTTTGTTACATCACTATCAAAAAGTGATTGTAAGTTTTCGAATTGAGTCGCGATAGTCAATATGGATGTCTCCTTTATACTTCTATTGTTTATATTTTAACAATAGTTATAATTAAAAGCGAAGTGTTTATTTATGAAATTTTTATTTTTAAAAAAATAACGAAAAGGTGAAATAATATGAGATTTGGATTTATAGGTACCAATTGGATAAGTGATAAATTTATAGAGAATGGTTTAGAAGTTGAAGCGTTTGAACCTTATGCTGTCTATTCACGTACTGAAGAAAGAGCAGACTATTATAAGGAGAAACATCAACTTACTGAAACGTTCACAGATTTAGAGGTATTTTGTCAATCACCTAATTTTGAAGCGGTATACATAGCATCACCAAATGCGTTTCATTTTGAACAAGCAGAAATAGCGATTAAAAATAAAAAACATGTCTTAATCGAAAAGCCAGCGACAATTGTGCAAGAGCAATTTGAAGCATTATCTAAACTTGCTTATGAATATAATGTTACTGTTATGGAAGCGATGAAATCAACATTATTACCACCATTTGTAGAATTTACAAATGATCAAATTGATATTGGTGAAATTAGATATGCTGATTTTCATTATCACCAATATTCTTCAAGATACGATAACTATAAAAAAGGCATCATAGAAAATGCGTTTAAACCTGAGTTAGGTAACGGCGCTTTAATGGACTTAGGTGTTTATGCTGTAGCACCGATGATACATTTGTTTGGTATGCCACAAAGTATTAAAGCAAATGGTTTTAAATTAGATACTGGTGCAGATGGACAAGGTAATGCGATATTGGATTATCATACTTTCCAAGCAACGATTAGTTATTCGAAAATATGTGACCGCCCCAGCCCTTCAGAAATAGTAGGGGAAAATGGTTATGTATTAATTGATAAAATAAGTGCACCTTCAAATATAAAAGTATTTAATAGAGAAGGTGTATTACAGAAAGAATATAATAATGATTCACCGTTAACAATGAAAGATGAAATAATTGAATTTATTAATTGTGTACAGAATCATAAGGTAGAGTCATCTATTAATACACATCAAAGATCATTAGAAACGATTAAAGTATTAGATGAAATTAGACAGCAAATTGGAGTTCAATTTAATGTCTAAAAAGTACTTCATCATTACGGCTGTGATTATTATCGTTTTATTGTTAGTCGTGGCATTTGTGCCGTTTAAACAAAATCCATCTTCGACATCAAGAGTGGTCGTTGATCACTTTAATCATAAGTATGCATTTCCGAGTTGTTATGACTACGAAAAAGCATCAAATTATATTGATGAAGTAACATATAAAGATGCTCAAGATTTAAAATATCCGCCTATGAATACGTGCACAGAAGAAAAGGCAAAGCCTCAATATAAATCATTGCTTAAACGGTTATTAGAAAGTACAGAAATATAAAAAATCCTGACGAAATAATATCATTTCGTCAGGATTTTTTGATTATTTCTTTAATACATCGTGTGTGCTTTCATCTTTAGTCATAACATCTTTAACGTACGGACAAACTGGATCAATTACTTTCTCTTCAGATCTTGCTTTTTCAATAACAACATCAACCAATTTTCTAGCAATACCCTGTCCACGTAGTGAAGGATCTACAAATGTATGATCGACCACAAGTGTCTTGCCATCTAAGTCTTGATACGTGATTTCCGCTTCAAAATCATTCTCAGAATTGCCTACATAAAATTTGTTTGTACCTTGTTTGATTTCCATTTAAAGCACACTCCTTATAAATTATTTACCTAATAATTCATCAATAGGTGGAACGACTTGTTTCTTACGAGAAACAACGCCAGGTAATACAGCGACATTTCCATTTAATTCAGTGTTGAACGCTTTTGTTACGACTTGTTGTTCTTTACCTAAAGCAATAGCAGTTGAGTCACTGTTTAAGATATCTGTAATAACAAATACAAATAAGTCATATTGTTCTTTAGCAATAATTGCGTTGATTTCATTTTCAACGTCTTCTTGAATTTCAAGAACTTCGTTTACATCAACAGTATTAACTTGTGCAATACGTACGACTTTATCACCCATGTTGAATGATTTAGCATCCATATTTAAAAGGAATTCAGGTGATTTACCTTTTACTGAAGCACCAGCTTTTAACATTTCTAAACCATATTCATTTAAATCAACATTGGCAATTTTAGCTAATGCTTCACAAGCTTGTTTATCTTGTTCTGTGCATGTTGGTGATTTAAATAGTAATGTATCAGAAATAATAGCTGAAATCATAAGACCAGCAATTTCAGGTTTAATTTCAATACCATTTTCTTCGTACATTTTTTTTAGGATTGTAGTCGTACAACCAACTGGTTCAGCTCTGTAATATAATGGAGCTGCTGTTTCAAAATTGCTGATACGGTGGTGATCAACAACCATAGTAATTGTAGCATCTGTAATATCATCAGCACTTTGTTGGAATTCGTTGTGATCGACTAAAATAACGTCTTTACCTTTTAAAGGTGTTTCTAATAATGCAGGTGCTTGAACTTTGAAATAATCCAATGCGAATTGTGTTTCGTCTGAAACGTCTCCAAGTCTTGCTGCTTGAACGTCATTTCCAAGTTCTTTTTGTAAATCTTCCATTACTAATGCTGAAGCAATTGTATCTGTGTCAGGATTCTTATGTCCAAATATAAATGTGTTTACCAATGTAATTTCTCCTTTTGCTTTGAATATTCTGTCACTTTATTTTAACATGAACACCTTGTCTATTCTACAACTGCGCCTATACTATTTTCAAAATGTGTAAGCGCCCAATCGTGCCCAGCTTGATTAAAAGAAGCGACACAATTCTTAGGAATAATAATTTGATAATTTAAATTGTAAGCATCGACAGCAGTATGTAACACACAGATATCTGTACAAACGCCGACAATTTCAACAGTATCAATATGTCGTTCTCTTAATAAACTATCAAGATTTGTACCGAAAAATGCACTATATCTTGTCTTATCTATCCAAAATACATGATTAGAATGCTTGATTGAATCGTATTGAGGCTTTAATGAGTTATATAAATTTCTACCTTCTGTACCTACGATATTATGAGGTGGAAATAATTTTGTTTCAGGATGATATGGATCATTCTCATGGTGATAGTCCATTAAATAAAAAATTAAATCTTCATTCGAGTTGTATGTTTCGATTTTATGGTGAATATTTTGTTCAATTTCTTGACCAGGTTCTCCGCATGTTAACTTACCATCTGACGCAACGAAATCATTTGAATAATCAACGATAATGAGTGCTTTCTTCAATTATACTCCCCCTAATTGTTTATAAAATGTTTTCAGTGTAATATAAATATACATGCAAGTATACGCTATATTAAGGTGGTTATGAAGTATGAAGCATATTGTTAATGTAAATCGTTATGGTGCTAAAGGTGGTTGTGGAATAACAGATACAGTTGGTATTCAATTAGCTTTATTACAAGCTAAGAAAGGACCAGTAACAGTTTATATACCTAAAGGTGTTTATCATATTATTTATGAATTAGTGATATATGAGAATACAACGCTTATTTTACATGATGAAGCTGTATTAATCAGAAAATCGCCTACAGCTATGCTGAAAAACGGTCATAGATTAAAAAAATACTATGGCTACGATGGTCACGGTAATATCAATATTATCGGTGGGACATTTGATGCGTATGGACATACAAATAATACAAATAACACAATCATGTCTATTGGTCATGCACGCAATATTCAAATACATAATGTGACATTTAAGAATGTTGTTGGTGGACATGCGATTGATGCATGTGGCTTAGATGGCTTTTATGTAAATGAATGTAAGTTTCTTGGATTCCGTGACGATAGTGGAACGAGATTATTTAGTGAAGCAGTTCAAATAGATATTCAAACAGACGGTGCATTTCCTAAATTTGGGGCAACAGATGGTACGATAACTAAAAATGCACTAATCGAAAACTGTTATTTTGGAAATTCAGGTGATCCAAACATGTTACCTTGGAATAGAGCAGTTGGGTCTCATGCAAGTATGTATGATGTATTTTATGAGAATATAAATATTCAACATAATACTTTTGAAGGGTTAGGGGATTTCGCAGTTACTCTATTAAAAGCAAAAGATTCATCTGTTACACACAATCAATTTATAAATTGTGAGGGTGGCGTAAGATATTTAGCTGTACCCACAGGTAAATATTCATTAGATATCCATAAATTAAATAGAGGCGGACAAGCAGGGTCAACTATATTGATAGGTGAAAATACATTTAAAGATATTAAAAGTAAACCAAGTATTTTAATTAAAAGTTATGAAGACGTTATGAATAAAGATATTTATATTTATAATAATCATTTTGAAGGAGAGTCTTCAAATAATATTAAATTCATTAAGACGACAGATATTTATTTATACAATAACCGTAATTTAAGTAATATCAAACAAGATCAAGTTGAGAACCTTATTCATATTTAATTATAATGGAGGACATGATGAATAGCATAGACCGTTATATTGAACAAATTGATGAAAAGAAAAAAGAAACATATATTCATTTGCTAAATACAATCAAAACACATTTACCACCAGGCTATGAACTAGTCATGCAATACGGTATGCCGACATTTGTAGTACCTTTAGATAAATATCCAAAAGGTTATTTAAATAGAGTAGACGAACCACTTCCATTCATTAGTGTTGGTGCTCAAAAAAATCATATTGCCTTATATCATATGAGGTTATATGGGATGCATGAATTGAAAGATTGGTTTGAGAATAGATACAAAGAACAAGTACCAACTAAATTAAATATGGGGAAAAGTTGTATTAGATTCACAAACAATAAAAACATACCCTTTACTCTAATAGGTGAGTTGAGTGAAAAAGTCACTGTAGATGAATGGATACAAAAATATGAATCAGGACATAGAAATCAAAAATAATAGTTTTTGTGATTTTTACTTAAATTATACGAGAATGATTAGTGTTTTGCATAAAATCGTAGATTATAAAAAAGCACCTCATTATTACTGAATAAATCAGTATAATGAGGTGTTATTTAATTTGAGTTAGGAATTATGTCTCAAACTCTTTATTTATGTAATTCGCTTATCAAAATTACCTAGCACTTTTACATTAAAATCTAAAGTTTTTAGGATTGTGATGACTTTTTTCATTTCTACATCTTCAGCGCTACAATCTGCTTGAACAAAGAAATGATACATGCCGAGTTGCGTTTTGAGTGGTCTTGATTCAATCCATGATAAGTTAATATTAAACAAAGCAAATGTATTTAATATACTTGCTAATAAGCCTGGTTTATCTTGGTCAGGTGTAATTAACAAAATACTATCTGTTGCTTTTTCAACATGTTTTTCTTGTGCTGATAAAATTAAAAATCTTGTTGTATTATGTGGATAGTCTTCGATGTGTTCATGTAATGCTTCAACATCGTCATTAGGTTTTTCTAAACCAATTGGTGCTATAGCGCCAGTATGTGCATCTATTTCATCTAAACTTTGAACAGTACTGTCAGAATATCTGTATGCAAAGTTATGATTTTTAATGAATTTAGATGTTTGATTGATCGCTGGGGCAATAGAAACAACTTCTTTAATATCTTCTAATTTTGCGCCTTTTTGAACATAAAGAGAAAATGATATATCTAGATGTAATTCGTCTATAACGTGGATTTTCTGCTCTGTTAATGAATCGGCAATGATGTTGATTGTACCTTCGATAGAATTTTCAATTGGGGCAATTGCAATGTTCTGTGGGTCAGCTTCAATTGCTTTAACCACTTCGTATAAATTTGACTTAGGAATATATTCATTGATTTCATCTGGCTTATATTTAAGTGCTGCCATATGTGAAAATGTACCTAATGGTCCTAAATAATATAACTTCATAAATGACTTCCTTTCTAATGCATTGGACAACCTTGTTGATTTTGTCTATATAAAAAGTTTGGACTTCTCATCTCATTATCATAGCCTTTATGATAATTATGTACAAGTGAAGGTGAAAGGGGCGGTGCGAGCCAACTCCATTTTCCGGTCACTTTTCTATTGGCTTTACATTCATTTTCTTCAAATTTCTTAAATTGTTTAGAGGCATTATAATGATCAACAATCGCAACACCCGCTTCTTTATACGAATGATAAATAGCATAATTAAACTCTACTAAAGCTCTATCTCTCCAGTAACTTGATGTTGTCGTTGTATCAAAATCAAATGCTTCTGCAATGTCTTTTAATTTATTATAGCGATATTCGTCTGTAAAATTTCTAACGCCAATTTCAGTTTCCATGTACCACCCGTTGAATGGGGCAGTATGATAATATATACCACCAATTTCTAAATCCATATTTGAAATGATGGGTACTGCATACCATTTTAGTTGTAGTGATGCTAACTTAGGATACTGTTTATGAGTGATGTTAATTTCTTTAATGAGTCCTTGTGGATATTGATGGATTTTAGGGCGTTGTTGATTAATTCGAAACATTAATGGAAGCACATCAAAATCAGTATGAGGACTTTGCCAATTTAAATGGTGTGCTAATTTCGTCATTTTGATAGATTTAGGGTCGCCCTTATTTTCGTATCCTGCATATCTAATCAATTGTTCATTCATAATTTCTATTTGGTTATTATATATGCTTATCATTGGTTTGATTTTTCCGTCATTTGTAGCGTCTTTAATGTGATCTTCAATTGAAGCGATAAATGTTTGTTCATCTTGAATATGTCTTAAATCTCTAACCGTCAATTTATCCCAAAAAAGTCTACCAATACATCTATTTGAATTTCTCCAAGCTACTTTCGCACCATATTCTAATTCTTCGGTAGTGTGGGTATAAGTACCAGTTTTAGAAATTTCATGTTCTATTTCTTGTATTCTTTTATTCATTTGTAATTCTGATATTTCTAATTCTTTATACATATCTTTAATAAAAGCAGTCGCTTTATCTCGTAACATAAATACACCTCTATGTACTAGTATAAGCGACTGCTAATTTTTGACAATATATGAATTATGACAATTTACCAATTATTAATGTCTTGTCGTTCACCTTTAAAATTACCTGACTTTTTATGACGTTCTTTTAATACTGATATCACATCTTCAAATTTAACGCTTCTATCATGTAGTAATACGAATAAATGATAAAGTACATCAGCGACTTCATTTGTGAGTTCTAATTTGTCATCTTTCATCGCTGCGATAACGACTTCAAATGATTCTTCTCCATATTTTTTAGAAATTTTATCTATACCTTTATTAAGTAAATAATTTGTATATGATTTTGGATTATTAGAATCAACACTTTCTTGAATAGTCATTTCTAAAGATTCAAGCGTGTATGGTTCTTCAGTATTAAAACAACTAACAGATCCAGTATGACAAGTAGGGCCATCAGGATTGACTTGTAACAAAATTGTATCTTGGTCACAATCTAATTGTATATCGATAACATGCTGGATATGATTGGACGATTCGCCTTTTTTCCATAGACGATCTTTACTTCTTGAATAAAACCAACAGACTTTATCTTGAATGGTTAAGTTATAAGCTTCTTCATTCATATAACCTAACATTAATACTTGTCCAGTTTGGTAATGTTGTAAAATTGCTGGTACAAGACCTTTAGAAAAATCAGGTGCTAATTCACTCATCGTACATTCACTCCTTCATTAGATAAATGTGTTTTGACTGCTTGTATCGTTGTTTCTTTATCGTGAAAAATACTTGCAGCGAGACCTGCAGATACATCTGTTTGTTTAAATAAATCAACAAAATGCTGACTATTACCGCCACCACCTGATGCAATAACAGGTAAAGACACCAGTTGGTTTATTTCTGTTAATAAACGATGATCAAATCCTTGTTTAACACCATCGTAATCCATACTGGTAATTAATAATTCACCGGCGCCGAGATTTTCAACTTCTTGAACCCAATCTAACACGCGTTTATCTGTTCGCTGTTTACCACCATGTGTATAACAGTACCAATCTTGATGTTCTTCTTCCCATTTAGCATCAACTGCGATACAGATACATTGTTTTCCGAACTTATCACTCGCTTCACGAATAAATGCTGGGTTACGCAATGCACTTGAGTTTAAAGAAATCTTATCAGCACCATGATTAAGTAATACCGAAATATCTTCAAGTGTACTAATACCACCACCAATTGTAAGTGGAATGAATAATTTTGAAGCTGTTTCTGATATGATATCTAACATCATTTGATGTCCATTTTCTGTCTTAGAAATATCTAAGAACACAAGCTCATCTGCCGCTTCTTGATTATAATATTCAGCTAATTCAACTGGATGTCCAATATCTCTCAAACCTTTAAATTTTATGCCTTTAACGACTCGTCCATCTTTAACATCTAAGCATGGGATGATTCTTTTTTTGATCATTCAATACCCTCCCAAAATGCATCCGTATTTGCTGCTTTTCCAACAATAGCAGCGTTAACATTTAATGCATCCAGTTGATTGATGTCATCTTTATTTCTTATACCACCAGATGCAATGACAGGTATAGATGTTGATTGTACTAATTTGCCTGTTAATTCAAAGTTTGGTCCAGATAATTTACCGTCTTTCGAAATATCTGTATAGATAATTCCGCCGAGAGGGAATGTGTTAATTTTTTCAATGAAATCAAATAGGTTTATGCCGGCATCATCGAGCCAACCGTTTAGTTTGATTTTTTCAACATATGCATCGACAGATAAATATATTTTGTTAGGGAACCTATTAGTCACTTCTTTTAACCAGTCTAAGTCTTGTATGCCTTTAGTGCCGACGATAATGTACTCAACGCCTTTATTTAAATATGATTCAATTGTTTCAACATTTCGAATACCGCCACCAACTTCAATTGGTAAATGAGTTAAATTGACGAGTTGTTCTATGTAATTTGCTTCTGTTGGTTGTTGATTTTTTGCGCCGATTAAATCGATGACATGAATTCTAGAAACTTGTTTAAATTTTGAATAGAAAGCAATTGCTTCTTCTGCAGTTCTAGGCATAGATTCTTTAGAATCATATTTACCTTCAGTTAATCTCACGCTAGTGGAGTCTATTAAATCTATTGCTGGCCAAATTTCAATCATTTAAAAAACCTTCTTTCAATGCTTGGTCTAGTATTTTGAGTCCGTAATCACCACTTTTTTCTGGGTGGAATTGTATACCGATAATATTTTTTTGTTGCACGATTGCAGTGATTGGTTGTCCATAGTCTGCTGTAGCAACTATAGGTAAATCAGTAGAGACATGATAAGAATGTATAAAGTAAACATCACCATCAAGTAGAGGATGTTCACTTTGTAAATTGTTCCATCCTAAATGTGGAACAGGGTAGGGACTCTCTATAGGTATAACGTTCCCTTGCAATAAATTTAATCCTTTTGTTGAACCTTCCGCACTGTATTCAAATAGAACTTGCATACCTAAACAAATGCCAATGATTTTATGTGTATCTTTAATATCTTTAATCACTTTGTCTAGACCACTTGATGTCAATTGTTTCATAGCATCTTTGAAGTGCCCGACACCTGGAAGAATAACATGTGTACTATTTTTTATAGTTTCTTCATCTGAAGTTAATATGGCATCATATCCTAAATGTAAGAGGGCACGTTCAATATTTTTAATATTGCCAAGTCCGTAATCAATGATTGCAATCATTATTCAATCACACCCTTAGAAGAAGGGATACCTGCATAATCATCTTGTGTTAATGCGATTTTTAGACTTCTAGCAAATGCTTTGAAAATCGCTTCGATTTCATGGTGTGTATTGCCACCTCTAATTAAATCAATATGTGTCGTTAATCTTGCATTAATCACAAGTGCTCTAAAGAATTCCTCTACAAGTTCGGTATCAAACGTGCCAACTTTTTCACGAGAAAATGTCGCATTAAATGATAAATATGGTCTGCCACTTATATCCGTTACAACACGTGCTAAAGTTTCGTCCATTGGTATATAGAATGAACCATATCTCGTAAATGATTTTTTATCTTTAACGACTTCAAGAAGTAATTGACCTATTACAATGCCAATATCTTCAACAGTATGATGATCATCTACATGTGTATCTCCATCAACTTCTATATTTAATGCAATACCACTATGAAAACTAAATAACGTCAACATATGGTCTAAGAAACCAACACCTGTATTAATGTTTGAATCTTCTCCATCTAATCGTAGTTGAATTTTGATATCTGTTTCTTTAGTTGATCTTTCTTTTTGATAAGTCATATTCTTGTCTCCATTCTTTAACGATTTTTTCAAGTTCATTTAATTCAGATTCTGTAGCAATAGAGTATCTAACAGTTTGTTGCATGTTTGGTTCATCATAAAATCTTGGTAAATAGCCATGGTCATAAATATATTGACCTAATGATTCTGCTAAATCTCCATAAGTTAAGACGAAATTTGTTTTTGAAGGTATAACATGGATAACATCGCTCACATGTTGTTCGAAAATATTTCTTAATTGAATACTCAATTGTCTTTGTTGCTTTAATAATGAATGTACAAGTTCTTTGTTACTGAAAATTTCAGTCGCAATATTTAAAGTTAATGTGTTTAATGGATAAGGATGCGCGATACGATTTAAAGTTTGAATGGTTTTCTCAGTAGAAATGACGATGCCGACTCTTAATCCAGCTATTGCAAATGCTTTGCTTAACGTACGCATTTGAATGATATGGTCTTGTAATTCAATATCATATGCATCTCCAAAATCTAAATAAGCTTCATCAATAATAAAATAACCACCAATTGCCTTCATTTCATTCGCGATTTCTTCTAAAAATGCTTTAGGATATTGAATGCCTGATGGATTATGAGGCACACTCATAATGAAAAATGCTGGCTTTAATTTTTGGATTGATTGCTTAATTTTATCTAACGAGAATGTATAGTCATCTTCTGCATCTACATAGTGAATAGGGCGATTAATCTGATGAGCATATGCAGTATACATGAAGAAATCTGGATTAAGCGTTAGTACTGGTCCATCTGGTAATGCAATCATGCATTTTTGAATCCACTCATCTGAACCATTAGCTGCAGAAACTTGGTTAGGTGATAATTGATAGTAGTCTGCATAAGACTTGATAAAGGCATCATATTCCTCATCAGGATAAAAATTAAAATTTGAATTGGCGATAATATTTTTTAAAGTTGCATCATCTAATGCAGGAATAGGACTTTCATTCTTGTTTATTCTAATCATGTTTCACGACTCCTCGTTGTTTGTTAATCTCACTTCTAAAGATTGTTTATGTTGATATAAACCTTCTTGTTCAGCCAAAGCTATGGCACTAGGTGCAATACTTTGATAAGTGTGTTCATCTAAATGAATGACAGAATGACTCGTTAAGAAATCATTAACTGTTAAGCCATTCGAGAATCTTGCTGTTTTATCAGTCGGTAATACATGACTCGGTCCAGCAGCATAGTCACCAATTGCTTCTGGTGAGTATTGACCTAAGAACATTGCTCCGACGTATTTAATTTTACCAATATATTTACTTGGATCAGTCGTTTGAATGGATAAATGTTCTGGCGCAATATAATTAATGACTTCTATCGTTTCGTGAATATCACGCGTTAAAATTGGATAATGATAATTTTTAATACTTTGTTCGATAATTTGTTTTCTTGGTGCTTGATCTATAGCTTGTTGTAGTTTCTGTTGAACTTTTGTTAAGAAAGAAGAATCTGTTGATACTAGAAATGTTCTAGCTTGTTCATCATGTTCTGCTTGCGCTAATATATCCTGAATGATGTAATCTACATTTGAATTTTCATCAGCAATAAGTGCAATTTCACTTGGTCCAGCTATTTGATCAATACCAACTACACCATATAATAACTGTTTACTTAGTGAAACAAATTGGTTACCTGGTCCAACAATTTTATCTACTTTTGGAATTGTTTCAGTACCGAAAGCTAATGCAGCGATACTTTGAGCGCCACCAACTTGGAATACTCGATCAACACCCGTAATATGGCATGCAGCAAGTATAGCTGGGTCGATACCATCTTTTTGAGGTGGGGTAACAACAATAATTTCTTGAACATTTGCTACTTTAGCAAGTGTAGCTGTCATCAGAACTGTTGATGGGTAACTTGCTTTTCCACCTGGTACATAGATGCCGACTTTTTCAATAGGATGATAAAGTTGGTAAGTTTGACCTGTTGTTACATTTTCATGTTTAATTTTTTGTTGGAAATTTTTAATTTGTTCAAAGCTTGTTTCAAGTGCTGATCTTAAAGTATCTGATATAAGGTTGATGCTGTTTTTTATATCATATTGTGGGACTTCAAGTTGCTCTAAATCAACATTGTCGAATTTCTTGTTATAGCGAAATAAAGCTTGGTCTTGCTGTTCTTTAACATCTTGGATAATTTTTTTAACATCTTCAGTATTACTTTCGTCTGTTAATCTATCTTGTTCAAATTTATTTATGAATTCCGTTTTAGATAGCATTCATCGACACCCCAATTTCTTCTATAAATGATTCAATCATATTTGATTTACTAAAAAATGCATGTTTATTTGTAATAAGTTTAGCATTGATGTCACCAATAGATTCTTTTTCAACGAGTCCATTAGATTTTAATGTCGTACCCGTTTGGACGATATCAACGATAGCATCAACCATATTCACTACTGCTGCTAATTCTACAGATCCTGATAATGGAATAATTGAGACATCTTGTCCTTTATTTTTAAAGTACGCTTTCGTCGTTTTAACATAAGTCGTCGCAATTTTTTTATATTCTGTTACTTCAGGTTTACTTGCAACAGCAAAGTGACAATAACCAAAAGGTAAATCAACTAAGTTGTTTACATTGAGTTTATCTTTTTCATCTAGAATATCACTGCCTGTAATACCAATATCAGCAATGCCTTCTTCAACATATGTTGATACATCATTTCCTTTAACAAGAATAAATCTAACGTTCGCAACTTCAATTTGAAGTTTACGTTCTCTATTATTTAAGGCGTCTGCCCATTTTGGGTTACCATTTTCATCAATAAATTTTATGAAATCTTTTAATAAACGTCCTTTACTTAATGCAACTGTTAACATAATGACCTCCTATGATAGTTGAATACCAAATCCAAAACCTTCTAACGTACCGTTATAGTGCCCGCCTGAAGCGATTGGATTTCTATTGTTATTTTCGTAAAGCTGAATGAAGCTCCCAACATAATATGATTTTGGGGGCATTGTTGTTATATCTAAATGTATATGGTTAATACCTGATGCTTCTAATGTCGCTTTCCAATATTGTAAAGATTTATAAGTTGGATGGTCAGTATCAGCAAAAGTTGTTAAAAAGTCTAATTGTTGATGAGTAGGTGTTTTAAGTAATTGTACGAGTGAATGATTTTGTGAAAGTAGTTTAGAAATTTTTGAAATATTTCTTTCACTAATAGCCGTAAATAATTCTTCGTTTTGTTCTTCTTTAGAAAGTAAAAGATCAAATAATTGATAATGCCCAATAACAGCAAAATCAACATTTAAATCAAGTTCATTTTGGATAAAGTCATGTATATATTCATAACATTGCAACATGTCATTCCTTTTAGGATTGAAAATTTCAACACCTAAATTTGTATATATATGTTCATTAATTGCGATAGGGCCAGCATATGTTACGGAACGTGCATCAAGGTTATATTCACGACTATAATGTTGGATTTGATCCGTCCAATCATTTCTTAAACTATAAAATGCATCGCCATTTTTCCAAATACTTCTAGTATCTAAACTATTCAAATCATCTTGTGTTAATTGTTTCCAATGAAGTTTCTCTATGAAGCTCATATCAATCACTTCGAAATCTCGAGTACTAAAATATTTTAGAAATTTAAGTTCTTTTTCTTTCTTTTGAATAACGTCATCTCTGTATTTTACATAATCCATATTATAAACCTCGCTTTTACTCTCTACCAAGTTAAAGTATTTATTTAATTATAAATGATACTATAACATGCATAACGAAACATATCAATTGAAAGTTCTGAATATTTAAAATATCATAAAAATATATAAAAAATAAACCCATAGACATTTGAATTGATCAAAGTCTATGGGTTCTCATTATATTTTAACGATGCGATTTTAATTTTTATTAATAGCTTAAATTATGCTTCAACTTTTGTAGGTGTTCTATGAATAAGTAATAGAATAAAGACGATAAATACAAACGCAGCAATCATCGTAAAGAATATTGTGCCGTTTGATAATTGTATAATCGTTCCTCCAAGCATTGGGCCAATGATACTACCGACACTAAATGACATGGCTATCATTAAATTACCAGCAGGTAGATTATGCTTTGGTGTTAAATCTGTCATAAAGCTTACACCTAATCCATAAAAAGATCCTGTGAATAATCCTGCGATTAAGAATAATCCCATCATAATAAATGTACTCGTTGGTAAAAAGTCACCTAACATAAACACGATGCTGCCGATTAATGTTAATCCTGTTAATACTTTCTTTCTACCATGAATGTCGCTAAACATGCCTAATGGTACTTGGAAAAGAATAGCACCAAGACTAAATGCAGGTAAGATTAATGTAATACTTGTGACATCAAGTCCATTTCTTAAACCATAAACAGGGAAGTTACTATGTAATCCTGCTTCAAATAATCCATATAATAATGGAAACATAAACGCTATCCATGATGTTCTTATAACATCACCAAAGTTTTTTAACGTATTTAATATACTGACTGGTCTAACATTTGATGAAGGGAATTCATTGTGTATTAAAAGGACTAATGAAATTGTTATTAATGAAAGTATTGCTGAAAGGATAAATGGTAAAGCTTCCGAAACGTCTACAAGTTTAGCTAAAAGGGGCCCTAACATAAAACCTGCTGAGAAACTGAAACCATAAACAGAAATCGTTCTTCCTAATTTTTCTTTAGGTGTAATATGTGTTAACCAAGTTTGCGTGCTAAAGTGTAACATATTATCACCAATACCAATTAATAGTCTTAAAATAAACCAAATAGATAATGTCTTTAAAGTTGGAAATAACAATAAAGATAAGGCAACTATGGCTCCACCAACTAATATCATATATTTAAACCCAGACTTTCTAACAAGCCCTTCGATAAAGAATGATGATAAAAATACACCTATATATAATGAAGTTGCATGTAAACCATTCAATGAACTTGAAATACCATTTCGTTCAAAGATGACCGATATAAGTGGTAAGAGCATTCCTTGTGAAAAACCAGAGACAGCTACAATAATTGAAAGTATAATAAATAATTTTTTGAATGAAGAATTTTTCATTTGTATGCCTCCTTCTAAATTTTACATCTTTAGTATTTTATCACAGAGGTAAATGACTTGATATATTTAAGTTACTTTTTAATTTTTAATTTAAAAAGTATGATAAAATAATATAAAATTAGATAACCTGAGGAGTATTGAATAATGTATAAATATGAAGACGATAGTTTGATGTTACACACGGATTTATATCAAATCAATATGGGTGAAACTTATTGGAATGATGGTATTCATGAGCGTACTGCTATTTTTGATTTGTATTTTAGAAGCATGCCATTTAATAGCGGCTATGCTATTTTTAGTGGATTAGAAAGAATTGTGCAATTTATTGAGCATTTCAAATTCACAGAATCAGATATTGAGTATTTAAGAGAAGTTGGATATCAAGATGATTATTTAGATTATTTAAAATCATTGAGATTTACTGGGAACATTAGAGCAATGAAAGAAGGGGAACTTTGTTTCAATAATGAACCACTCATTAGAGTAGAAGCGCCACTTATTCAAGCTCAACTTATTGAAACAGCACTTTTAAATATCGTGAATTTCCAAACGTTAATTGCGACTAAAGCAAGTAGAATTAAACAAGTTGTTCGTGATGAAATAGTAATGGAATTTGGTACTAGAAGAGCGCAAGAAATGGATGCTGCGATTTGGGGTGCTAGAGCAGCGATGATTGGTGGATTTGATTCTACAAGTAATGTTAGAGCTGGTAAATTATTTGGTATTCCGATTTCAGGAACACATGCACATTCAATGGTTCAAACATACGATGATGAATATACAGCGTTTAAAAAATATGCTGAAAGACATAAAAATTGTGTGTTTCTAGTAGATACTTTCCATACTTTAAAATCGGGTGTGCCGAATGCGATTAAAGTAGCGAAAGAATTAGGAGATAAAATTAATTTTATCGGTATTCGACTAGACTCAGGAGATATTGCTTATTTATCTAAAGAAGCAAGAAGAATGTTAGATGAAGCTGGCTTTACAGAAGCAAAAATCTTTGCTTCAAATGATTTAGATGAACAAACGATTACAAGTTTAAAAGCACAAGGTGCTAAAGTAACGGCATGGGGTGTCGGTACGAAACTGATTACAGCATATGATCAACCAGCGTTAGGTGCTGTATATAAACTTGTAGCAATTGAAGAAGAAAATGGCGAATTATCAGATCGCATCAAAATTTCTAACAACGCTGAAAAAGTTACAACACCTGGTAAGAAAAATGTTTATAGAATTATCAATACTAAAACGAATAAATCTGAAGGCGATTATATTACTTTAGAAGATGAAGAGCCGAATAAAGAAGAACGATTAAAAATGTTCCATCCTGTTCATACTTATAAAATGAAATATATCAAGCATTTTAAAGCTGTCGATTTACATCAAGACATTTTTAAAGACGGTAAACGTGTGTACACACTTCCTGAAATAAATGAAATTAGGGAATTTGCTTTTAACAATCTAGATATACTATGGGAAGAAAATAAACGTTATTTAAATCCTGAAGAATATCCAGTAGATTTAAGTAAAGCATGTTGGGATAATAAAAATAAAAAAATATTCGAAGTGGCAGAAAGAGTTGCAGAAGCGATAAAGGATGTGGAAGAGTCATGAGAGATTTACAATCAATCATTGTCAAAGAAATGAATGTTAAAAAATCAATCGATCCCAAAAAGGAATTTGAAGAAATCAAGCAGTTCTTGAAATCTTACGTTAAAGCACATAGTTTTGTTAAATCTTTAGTGTTAGGTATTTCCGGCGGGCAAGATTCGACATTATTAGGTAAAATCGCGCAATTAACAGTAGATGAATTAAATGCTGAAGAGAATCATCAATATGAATTTATTGCTGTAAGATTACCTTATGGCGAACAATTTGATGAACAAGATACACAAGATGCATTAGATTTTATCAATCCAAGTAAACGTGTAACAGTCAATATTAAGCCTGCAGTGGACGCGAGTATTCAATCGTTGAAAGAAGCGGGTGTAGAATTAACTGATTTCCAAAAAGGGAATGAAAAAGCGAGAGAACGAATGAAAGTTCAATATTCAATTGCTTCTGCTAATAGTGGAATTGTACTTGGTACGGATCATTCTGCTGAAAATATTACAGGTTTCTATACGAAATTTGGAGATGGCGCTTGTGATGTTGCACCGTTATTCGGACTTAATAAACGCCAAGGCAAAGCAATTTTAAAATATTTAGGTGGTCCAGATCATTTAATCAATAAAGTACCAACTGCTGATTTAGAAGAAGATAAACCGGCTTTACCAGATGAAGAAGCATTAGGCGTGACTTATGATGCAATTGATGACTTCTTAGAAGGTAAAAAAATCAGTGAAATAGATCAAGAAATTATTCAAAATCACTATGTAAGAAATGCGCATAAACGAGAAATGCCTTATAACCGTTACACATGGCCAAAATAATTCGTGACTTTCATAAGTTTGCTTGATAAAATGATTCCAGTATTTTGATTTATGGAGGGTTTAAATGTCAGCTATATTAGATAATCCATGGTTAATGGTACTATCTATATTTGTCATTAATATAGTATATGTATCCTGTTTAACAATGAGAACAATTTTAACATTAAAAGGATATCGATATGTGGCCGCTGCTGTTAGTGTACTTGAAGTAGTTGTTTATGTTATCGGATTAGGTTTAGTTATCAATAGTCTTGACCAAATTCAGAATATATTAGCTTATGCGCTTGGATTTGCTGCAGGCATCATTGTCGGCATGAAAATTGAAGAGAAAATTGCATTAGGATATATCGTTGTAAATGTTACGACAGCTGAATATGAAACGGATTTACCAAGAACGTTAAGAGATTTAGGTTATGGTGTAACACATTACGTTGCTAAAGGACGAGATGGAGATCGCTTAGTGATGCAAATTTTAACACCACGTAGATTTGAATTGAAATTAATGGATACAATTAAACAATTGGATTCTAAAGCCTTTGTAATCGCTTATGAACCTAAGAACATACACGGTGGATTCTGGGTTAAAGGTGTACGAAGCAAAAAATTAAAGGCGTATGATACGGATGAAGTTTAGAGTAGAAGACAATGAAACAATTGAAATGTGTCTCAAAAGAATGAAAGCTCAAGGTTATACACCTGTAAAAAGATTTGAAAAACCTGTATTTATTGAGAAAGAAAATGGTGACATCGAAGTTCTTAAACAAGAAATACAATTCGTAGGTAAGAAAATCAAAGAATGAAAATAAATCTGGGACATGAGAATGTGGCCCAGATTTTTTTCTGCTTTTAGTTTATTCTCATACTGTTACAATATATAATGAAAGATATTAGGAATAAAATTATAAATCACGAACAATTTTGTATTTTTTATAAACAATGTACGTGTTCGAAGAAGTCTGTTATACTATAAATGACTAAAATATGTTAGGAGAATTTATCAATGATTGAACGTTATTCAAGAGAAGAAATGGCTAATATTTGGACAGAACAAAATCGTTTTGAAGCTTGGTTAGAAGTTGAAATACTAGCTTGTGAAGCATGGAGTAAATTAGGACACATTCCTGCAGAAGATGTAAAGCTTATAAGACAAAATGCTAAGGTCGACGTTGATAGAGCTAAAGAAATTGAACAAGAAACACGTCACGATGTTGTGGCATTCACAAGACAAGTTTCTGAAACTTTAGGTGAAGAACGTAAATGGGTACATTACGGTTTAACTTCAACTGATGTTGTTGACACAGCGTTAAGTTATGTCATTAAACAAGCAAATGAAATCATTGAAAAAGACTTAGAAAGATTTTTAGAAGTATTAAAAAATAAAGCAATTGAACATAAAACAACTTTAATGATGGGTAGAACACATGGTGTACATGCTGAACCAACAACATTTGGTATTAAAATGGCACTATGGTATACAGAAATGAAACGTAACTTAGAAAGATTTAAACGAGTTCGTGAAGAAATTGAAGTTGGAAAAATGAGTGGTGCAGTTGGTACATTTGCAAATATTCCACCAGAAATTGAAGAGCATGTATGTACAGAATTAGGGTTAGGTTGTGCGCCAGTTTCTACGCAAACACTTCAACGTGATCGTCATGCGTATTACATTGCGACATTAGGTTTAATCGCAACATCTATTGAAAAATTTGCAGTAGAAGTTCGTGGTTTACAAAAAACTGAAACACGTGAAGTTGAAGAAGCTTTTGCTAAAGGTCAAAAAGGCTCTTCAGCAATGCCTCATAAACGTAATCCAATTGGTTCAGAAAATGTTACAGGTTTAGCACGTGTGATTAGAGGATATATTACGACAGCTTATGAAAATGTACCATTATGGCATGAAAGAGATATTTCACATTCATCTGCTGAAAGAATTATGTTACCAGACGTAACAATCGCATTGGATTATGCATTAAACAGATTTACGAATATCATCGATCGTTTAACAGTATATCCAGAAAATATGAAACGTAATATCGATAAAACATTTGGTTTAATTTATTCACAACGTGTTATGTTAACGTTAATTAATAAAGGTATGGTAAGAGAAGAAGCATATGATATCGTTCAACCAAAAGCAATGGAATCATGGGAAACTCAAACACCGTTTAGAACATTAGTAGAACAAGATGAAAAAATTACAAACTTGTTAAGTACTGAAGAATTAGATGAATGCTTCAATGAGAAACATCATTTAAATCAAGTCGATACAATATTCAGAAGAGCGGGTATAGAATAAGACACGTTTTACTGTACTTTAATAGGTTAGTGCGTTAAAATGCAATTAATGAACTTATATTAAACAGGGGTTGATTTTTTGCAAATTGAAAAATTAAGAGGAAAAGCATTAGATGAACTATTTGATGCAGTTCTTACATTAGAAACTCGAGAAGAATGTTATCAATTTTTTGATGATTTATGTACAGTAAATGAATTACAGTCATTGTCACAAAGATTACAAGTGGCTAAAATGATTAAACAAGGATACACTTATGCTCATATAGAAAAAGAATCAGGTGCTTCAACTGCAACAATCTCAAGAGTTAAACGCTCATTGCAATGGGGTAATGATGCATATACGATGATTCTTGAAAGAATGAATATTGACTTCGAAAAATAATCATAAATATGTATGAGGGGCTGAGACATTAATGGATGTCTCAGCCTTAATTGGTTAAAATAGTATATAAATAGTAAATTTTATGAAATAAGGAGCTTTACGCATGAAGAAATTATTTTTAATAATTGGCATATCTACTTTAGTATTAAGCGCATGTAGTGATGATCAGAATACAGATAAGCAATCTACTAAAGAAGAACATACTCAAAAAGATAAAAAAGAGACTGCACAAAAATCTAAAAAGCAAGAAGAGAAGAAACATAAAGTTACAAAGAAAGATGGCATCACTTATGTTGATGGGCATGTTTTTGTAAATAAAAAAGTAGGCTTACCACATGATTATGCCCCAGGTGAAAATAGTACTGCAAGAAATCAATTAAATAAACTAATACAAGATGGAACGAATGAAGGTTTAGACTTAGTATTTAGAAGCGGATATCGTTCTTATGAAAATCAAAAACAACTATATAATGATTATGTAGCAAGAGATGGTGAAGAAGCAGCTAACCAATATAGTGCTAAACCAGGACAATCAGAACATCAGACAGGATTAGCATTTGATGTAGGTTCAAACTCAGCAACTGATGATTTTAGAAAGTCATTCGGTAATACAAACGAAGGAAAATGGATTAAAACATACGCACATCAATATGGATTTATCATTAGATATCCATTAGGCAAAGAAAAAATAACAGGATACCAATATGAACCATGGCATTTAAGATATGTCGGTAAAGAATTAGCAGAAAAAATTTATAAACAAGACACAACATTAGAAGAATACTTTGATTACGGTAAGTAGAAGTTGTGAGAGAAATTGAACATGTGAGTTAAAGAAGGAGTAAACTCACGAGATTGCAAAACATGTGAGTTAAAGAGACAGTAAACTCACGAGATCGCAAAAGATGTGAGTTAAAGAGGCAGTAAACTCACAAGATTATAAAACATGTGAGTTAAAGAAGCAATAAACTCACGAGATTGAAAAAGATGTGAGTTAAAGAGGCAGTAAACTCACGAGATTGAAAAAGATGTGAGTTAAAGAGGAAGTAAACTCACAAGATTGTCGAAGATGTGAGTTAAAGAGGCAGTAAACTAACATGTTCACCAAACTCACACCTCACATCTTCACAAACATACAACTTCATCTTAACCGTATCTCGAACAATGTAAGAAGCGAAATTTTTCGCTTCTTTTTTTATGATAATTGTCCTATTTCATTTCGGAATTTAATCTTAAAAATGCTATAATTAATCTTATGATAATTAAAGGAGTTTAAGTATGTACGATATAAATTTGTGGAGTCACGTATTTAAATTAGATCCAGCGAAATCTATATCAGATGAGGACTTAATGAAAATATGTGAATCTGGTACGGATGCTATTATAATTGGCGGTACTGATAATGTTACGGAAGATAATGTACTTAATTTAATGAGTAGAATTAGACGTTATCCGCTACCTTGCGCACTTGAAATTTCTAATATTGAAAGTGTTGTGCCTGGTTTTGATTTTTATTTTGTACCGAGTGTTTTAAATAGTAATAATGTTGACTTCCATAATGGTCTGCTTCAAAAAGCTGTTAAGGAATATGGCTATATGATGGATTTTGATGAAATTTTCTTAGAAGGCTATGTTGTCATGAATGAAGACAGTAAAGTAGCGCAATTGACAGGTGCGAATACAGATTTAGATGAAGAAGATTTAATCAGTTATGCAAGAATGGTGGATAAACTTTATCATTTACCTATTTTTTATTTAGAATACAGTGGTAAGTATGGAAAAGTGGAAGAGGTTAAAGCTGTTAAAGAACATTTAGAAAACGCCCAACTTATTTATGGTGGCGGTATAGATAATTTAGAAAAAGCGAAAGAAATGGTAGAATATGCTGACATAATTGTAGTCGGTAATGCCATTTATGAAGATTTGAAAAAAGCTTTACAAACAGTAAAAGTAAAACAATAAAGGAAGGTTTTTATGAACGCATTGTTAGATAGAATGAATGACGAACAGAAACAAGCAGTCAAAACAACTCAAGGGCCATTACTGATTATGGCAGGTGCAGGTAGTGGTAAAACGAGAGTATTAACGCATAGAATTGCGTATTTATTAGATGAGAAAGATGTTTCTCCTTATAATGTTTTGGCGATTACATTTACTAATAAAGCAGCTAAAGAGATGAAAGAAAGAATTAGCCATTTAGTTGGTCCTGAAGCTGAAAGTATTTGGATATCTACATTCCACTCAATGTGTGTAAGAATCTTAAGAAGAGACATTGACCGTATTGGAATTGAAAGAAACTTTACAATTATAGATCCGACTGACCAAAAATCAGTTATTAAAGAAATATTGAAAAAACAAAATATAGACAGTAAAAAATATGACCCAAGAACATTTATTGGTGCGATTTCTAATTTAAAAAATGAATTAAAAACAGCAGAATATGCTGAAAAAGAAGCAAGTGATTTTCATGCCAATATGGTCGCTAGTGTATACAAAGGCTACCAAGAAAAATTACTTAGAAATCACGCATTGGACTTTGATGATTTAATCATGATGACGATTCAATTATTTAATAGAGTGCCTGAAGTATTGGAGTACTATCAGAATAAATTCCAATATATTCATGTCGACGAATATCAAGATACTAACAAAGCACAATATACACTCGTTAATTTATTAGCAAGTAAATTTGAAAATATATGTGTCGTAGGTGACTCTGACCAATCTATTTATGGTTGGAGAGGGGCAGACATTAAAAATATTTTATCATTTGAAGAAGACTATCCAAATGCACAAACAATCTTCTTGGAGCGTAACTATAGATCAACTAAGACGATTTTAACTGCAGCAAACGAAGTGATTCGCAATAATGCTGAACGTAAACCTAAAGCATTATG
The DNA here is from genome assembly GCF_022385935.1 of Mammaliicoccus sp. J-M41. Classification (NCBI taxonomy): domain Bacteria; kingdom Bacillati; phylum Bacillota; class Bacilli; order Caryophanales; family Staphylococcaceae; genus Mammaliicoccus; species Mammaliicoccus sp. J-M41. The sequence continues at coordinate 87,793 of NZ_JAJNIR010000005.1, forward strand.
GACGGATAATAACTCAGGCGAAAAGATAAAATATTATGAAGCAACAACTGAAAGAGATGAAGCAGAATATGTTATTCGTCAAATATTAAAGAAAAAACAAGAAGGCTATAAAAACCAAGATATAGCCGTGTTATATCGAACAAATGCGCAATCACGTGTACTTGAAGAAACGTTCTTGAAATCTAATATTCCTTATACAATGGTTGGTGGAACAAAGTTCTATGACAGGAAAGAAATTAAAGATATTTTAAGTTATTTAAGATTAATTTCAAATAGCAATGATGATATCAGTTTTGAAAGAATCATTAACATACCTAAAAGAGGTATTGGACCGACATCAGTTCAAAAAATTGCTCAATATGCAGCGATGAATCAATTGAGTTACTTTGATGCTTTAGGAGAAGTTGATTTTATCGGTTTATCTAAAAAAGTTACTGAAGAAGGCGCAGCATTTTATGAAATGATGAACAACTTTATGCAACAGCAAGAGTTCTTATCTGTAACTGAAATTGTAGAACAAATATTAGAAAAATCTGGTTATAGACGTATGTTAGAGAACGAACAAACGATTGAATCACAAAGTAGACTTGAGAATATTGATGAGTTCCTGTCAGTACCAAGAGACTATGAGAAAAACACACCTGTTGAAGAGCAATCATTGATGAACTTCTTAACAGATTTATCACTTGTTGCAGATGTTGATGATGCAGATTTAGAAGCCGGTGTAACATTAATGACAATGCACTCAGCGAAAGGTCTAGAGTTCAAAGTTGTATTTATCATTGGTATGGAGGAAAGTATTTTTCCACACTTTAGAAGTCTTCAATCAGGTGAAGAACACGAAATGGAAGAAGAACGCCGAATTGCATATGTGGCTATTACGAGAGCTGAAGAAGAGTTACACTTATCTCATGCGACAACTCGTACATTGTTTGGTAGATCTCAAGCGAACTTAAAATCAAGATTTTTAAAAGAAATTCCAGAAGATTTACTGGATGGCGTGAAACCAAAAACATCATTCAAGCAAAAACAAACATCAACACCTAAACGTAGTTTTGCAGGTTGTATGAATACGAAGCAAAAACCAGAAACATCATGGAATGTTGGGGATAAAGTAACTCATAAATCATGGGGTGAAGGAATGGTAAGTGCCGTAAATGATAAAAATGGTTCTGTTGAATTAGATATCATCTTCAAAAAAGAAGGACCAAAACGTCTATTAGCACAATTTGCACCTATTGAGAAGAAAGGGGAGTAAACTATGGAAGATTTAAAATCAAGAGTTAAAGAACTTCATCAATTGTTACATCGTTATAACCATGAATATCATGTGTTAGATAATCCAACTGTTCCTGACAGTGAATATGATCAATTATTGCATGAGTTAATCTCTATAGAAGAAAAGCACCCTGAACTAAAAACGGACGATTCACCAACAGTTAGAGTTGGTGGACCGCCGTTATCTCAATTTGAAAAAATTAATCATGATACACCTATGTTGTCATTAGGTAATGCTTTTAACGAAGAAGATTTAAGAAGATTTGATCAACGAGTTAGAGAAAAAGTAAACAATGTTCGATACACATGTGAATTAAAAATTGATGGTTTAGCGGTATCGTTAAAGTATTTAAACGGACGATTTGTTCAAGGATTAACGCGTGGAGACGGTACAACAGGTGAGAATATCACTGAAAATTTAAAAACGATCCATGCCATTCCTTTAACAATTAAAGAACCTCTTTCTATTGAAGTTCGTGGTGAAGCATACATGCCAAGAAAATCTTTTGTTTCTTTAAATGAACAAAAAGAACAAAACGGTGAACAACTATTTGCTAATCCTAGAAATGCTGCTGCTGGTTCATTAAGACAGCTTGATTCTAAATTAACTGCTAAAAGAAAGCTCGATATTTTCTTATATAGCGTTAATGACTTAACGGAAATTGAAGCGGATAGTCAATCAGAGGCATTAAATAATTTAGATGAACTAGGCTTTAAGACAAACAAAGAAAGAGAAACTTTTGATGATATAGAAGGCGTATTATCTTTTATAAGTAAGTGGACTGAACAACGCAATAATTTATCATATGATATAGATGGCATTGTGATTAAAGTTGATGATTTAAGTCAGCAAGAAGAATTAGGATTTACTCAGAAATCACCAAGATGGGCAATTGCGTACAAGTTCCCAGCTGAAGAAGTCTTAACTACATTAACAGATATAGAATTAAGTATAGGTAGAACGGGTGTTGTGACACCAACTGCGATATTAGAGCCTGTTAAAGTGGCAGGAACTACTGTTTCTCGTGCATCATTACATAACGAAGACTTAATCCATGAAAAAGATATCCGTATAGGAGATAAAGTTGTCATCAAAAAAGCAGGTGATATTATACCTGAAGTCGTTAAAAGTATTGCTGAAGAAAGAAGCGAAGATAGTGAAGTTTATCATATGCCTACACACTGTCCAAGTTGTGAGCATGAATTGGTTAGAATAGAAGGTGAAGTTGCATTAAGATGTATTAACCCTAAATGTTCTGCTCAATTAGTAGAAGGTATGATTCATTTCGTATCACGACAAGCAATGAATATCGACGGTTTAGGAGATAAAATCATCGAACAACTTTATCAAAACGATAAAATTAAAGATGTTGCGGATTTATATTATTTAACTAAAGATGATTTACTACCATTGGAAAGAATGGGTGAGAAGAAAGTTCATAAATTATTAACAGCAATCGAAGCTTCAAAAGAAAAATCACTTGAACATTTATTATTTGGTTTAGGTATAAGACATTTAGGTACGAAAGCAAGTCGTGTAATAGCTGAAAAATATGAAACAATTGATCGTTTATTCGAAGTAACGATAGAAGATTTAACTGAAATTCCAGATGTGGGTCATAAGATGGCTCAATCACTTGTTACTTATATGGAAAATGATGATATAAAAGTATTAATCGATAAACTTAAACAGAAAAATGTTAACATGACTTATACAGGTATTAAGCAATCTGAAATAGAAGGTCATCCAGATTTTACTGGAAAAACATTCGTCTTAACTGGTAAAATGACAGAGATGACAAGACCTGAAGCAACAAAAGTAATCCAATCATTAGGTGCAAAAGTAACAGGAAGTGTCACTAAAAATACAGATGTTGTTATTGCTGGTGAAGATGCTGGATCCAAACTTGAAAAAGCAGAAAAATTAAATATAGAAGTTTGGTCAGAAGAAGATTGGTTAAACAAATATCGTAATATCAATGAATAGAGGTTAAAGATATGAAAAAAGGATTTCTTATTTTAGCGTCTGTAATATTGCTTACAGCATGTTCATCAGATACTACCCAAAAAGATAATCAAGATAAATCAGATAAAGAAAAAGAGCAAACAAAGCAAATTTCTACAGGTATGCAAATTTCCAGTGATTATTATCGAACATTACTACCGTTTAAAGTAAGTGCTGCTAGAGGTTTAACACAAGATAATATGATTTCTAGTTATAACAGTGAAGCATTTGAAAGTGGATTGTTAGATATAAGTAAACAAACATTTTCACCTGATGATTACTTATACAGAGATGGCCAATTCTTAGATAAAGATACTGTGAGAGCATATTTAGCACCTAAATATACTAAAGCAGAAATCAAAGATATGAGTGATGACGAAAAAGAACAAAATAATGCAAGAGAAAATTTAGGTTTGAATCCAACTCATAAAGGAGAAACAGATCCTGAAAAAATAGCTGAGAATTCACCTACATATTTATCACATATCATCGAACAAGATTACTTCACAGAAAGTGATGCTAAAAAACAAAAGATTTCTGGTATGACAATTGGTTTAGCCATGAATAGTGAATATGTTTACCAAAAAGAAGAATACGGTGAAACATATACGAAGAAACTGGATAACAAAGAAGTAGAGAAAAAAGGTAAAGAGATGGCTGAAGAAATCCTTTCACGTCTTCGTGTAAGAGATGACCTTAAAAATATTCCAATTAACTTCGGTATATTCATACAATCTGGAGAAGGTGACATCAAACCAGGTAAATTCGTTTCTTATGCTTCTAGTGAAGGCGGTAAGCGTAACGTTAAAAGTTGGGAAAAAATGAACCAAAAATATGTCACAATCCCATCAAACGATGCAGCAGATTTAGATGAAAATTTAAATTCTAATTTTGAACAGTTCAATCAAGACTTACAAAAATACTTCCCTAACTTTACACAATCAGTAGGAACAGGTAAATTTGATGACGATAAACTGACAGAACTAGAAATAAAAGTACCACTTGATTATTATGGAAAAGCAGAAGTAATTGGTGTGACTCAGTACGTAGCAGACCTATCTCAAAAATACTTTAAAGGTATAGATGATTTAGAAATCTCTATCGTAGACGGAGAAGAACCACAAGCACTAATTACAAAGACTAAAGATGATGACGAACCACAAATTCATATTTATAAATAATTAAAAAGAGAGTCTGGAACAGAAATGTTCCAGACTCTTTTCGTATTTTCAGAAATATGGGTTTGAACATTGCAAGTGGGGTGCGACAAGCAATGTTGGAGGACCTCGTATTTATCAAGACTGACTAAACAAGATAAATATGAGCTTTGTATTTATCAAGACTGCCCAAACAAGCAACATAGAGCTCTCGTATATTGCAAGACTGTCCAATCTAGCAACATAGAACACTCGTATATTGCAAGACTATTCAAACAAGCAACATAGAACACTCGTATATTGCAAGACTGCCCAAACAAGCAACATAGAGCTCTCCTATATTGCAAGACTGACCAAACAAGCAACATAGAACACTCGTATGTTGCAAGACACTCCAAACAAGCAACATAGCCCCCATATATACAGCTATTTTTCCATAAGAAAAGAGTCTGGACATAATGTAATGTCTCAGACTCTTTTAGTATCTTGGCAGTAGATGTCTGAATTGAAAATGCGCTTGTACCAAGCTTTTTTCAACTCTAGTCATCCTTGCCGGGGCGGGACTACGAAATCTTTTTATATAAATTAGATTTCTGTCCCGCTCCCTCTTCCATATTAATCTTCTTTTAATATACGTTTCATACGATCTAAGTTATCGATAACTTCTTTGTCTGGTTTTTTAGTAAATGAACTTACAATAACTGTAACGACGATGTTTGTGAAGAATCCTGGGATAATTTCGTATAATTCGAAAATACCGCCATGACTTTTCATCATAATCCAGAATAGTACGACGATTGAAGACGTAACCATACCTGCGATTGCACCGTTTTTCGTTAAGCCTTTCCAGTATAATGACATTAATACAAGTGGTCCAAATGCTGCACCGAATCCTGCCCAAGCATTACCTACAAGGTTAAGGATAGTGTCGTTTGGAGTCCAAGCAAGTAATATTGCCACGACTGCTACAGCTAATACTGCAAATCTACCTACCATAACAAATTCTTTATCTCTATTTGGCTCATAACCACGTTTTTTAGTTATGATTTTATAGAAGTCTTGTGTTAAAGCACTTGATGTAACGAGTAATTGAGATGAAATTGTACTCATAATAGCTGCTAAAATTGCTGCTAAGAAGAATCCGCCAACTAATGGGTGGAATAACACTTGACTCATTAAGATAAAGATTGTTTCTGGGTTATCAATTGTTTGGCTCGTATCATGAATGTATGCAATACCAGTTAAACCAACTAAACATGCACCTAATAATGAAATAGCCATCCAACCAATACCGAATCTTCTTGCTGTTGGTAATTGTTTATGTGATTTAATAGACATAAATCTTACGATAATATGTGGTTGTCCAAAATAACCAAGTCCCCATGCAATTAATCCTATAATACTTACAACTGAAGTTCCTTTAAACCAATCTAAGTTAGTTGGTTTAACTTCTGCTACAGTGTGGAAAGTATCTAACCCGTTTAATGTTAATAATGCTGCGATAGGTACCATAACCATCGCTATTAACATGATCACACCTTGGAAGAAGTCTGTTAGAGAAACAGCTAAATATCCTCCGAAGAATGTATATAATACAACGATACCACCAGTTAAGATAATACCAAGACGATAATCCATACCGAATGCACTTTCGAATAAAGTACCACCTGATACCATACCAACTGAAGTATATAGCGTAAAGAATACTACAATGATAATACCTGAAATAATTTTTAAAGCATGTGTATTATCTGCAACACGTTTCTCGAAGAAGTCTGGAATCGTAATAACATTTCCAGTATGTTCAGTATATACACGTAATTTCGGTGCGACTAATATGTAATTTAACCATGCACCTACTGTTAAACCGATAGCAAGCCAAGTTGCTGATAATCCAATACTGTAAACTTCACCAGGAAGTCCCATAATCATCCAACCACTCATATCGGATGCACCAGCGGATAATGCTGTTACATAAGGACCTATACTACGGCCACCTAACATGTACTCATCTAAATTGCTTGTTGATTGTTTATAAGCATAATAACCAATTGCTAATAGAACAACAAAATAGACTATAATCATGAAATAAGTTTGCCAGCCTGAAGCAACTCCAGCACTCGCATCAATTTGTCCTAAAATAAACATAATCCCGCTCCTTTATTTTTATGTATTTTAAAGTTGCACGTTGACCATTATACACAAATGAAATAATAATCAAAGGGTAAAAAGTAAATTATCCGTATATTCAGTTTATCATTTATATAGAATGATGTCACAATTTGTTCATATTTAATATTGCTCTATGCCTTGCGGTGTAAATGTTTACAAAGGATATGCATATGACTTATTTTGCTCATAAAATTACGATGTAAACTTTTTTAAAAATTTTTAGCTTTTTAAAATTTGTTCCATTTCATCAAACTTTTTAAGGTCATATTCAACAGGTGGTTTTGTCATTAAGCTGACAATAACTGTTACGATTATACTTGAAATAAATCCAGGTATGATTTCATAAAATTCAAAAATGCCACCATGATCTTTCATGAGTATCCAGAAAATAACGACTAATGAACCAGTCAAAATTCCTGCAATCGCGCCGTATTTAGTTAGACGTTTCCAATATAGTGATAATAAAACTAAAGGTCCAAATGCTGCGCCAAATCCAGCCCAAGCATTACCAACTAAATTTAAAATTGTATCATTTGGATTCCACGCGATGTACATCGCAACGATTGATACAAGTAAAACAGATAAGCGTCCTACAAGAACAAATTCCTTTTCATGACTTTTATCTTGTAACGTTTTTCTGCGCAATAACATGTAAAAGTCTTGTGTTAATGCACTAGATGTCACAAGAAGCTGTGATGAAATTGTACTCATAATCGCAGCTAAAATTGCTGCTAAGAAGAACCCTGCAATGAGTGGATGGAATAAAATTTGACTCATCACGATAAAGATTGTTTCTGGGTTTTTAACTTCTATATTAGTGTGTTCAACAAAAGCAATACCAATTAATCCTGTCACACAAGCACCTAATAAAGAAATTGCCATCCATGAAATACCAATTCTACGTGCTCTAGGCATTAGTTTATGCGTTTTGATAGACATAAAACGTACTATAATATGTGGTTGACCGAAGTAACCTAATCCCCAAGCAAGTAAACTGATGATACCAACTGTTGTTGTACCTTTGAACCAATCTAAATTCGTAGGTTTTAAATCACCAACTTCACTAAACGTGTCTAGACCATTTAACTTTAATAACGCAACGATAGGTACTAATACCAATGCTAAGATCATAATGACACCTTGGAAGAAGTCCGTTAATGATACAGCTAAATAACCGCCGAAAAGTGTATACAAAATAACAATACTAGCGGCTATAAATAAACCAACATGGTAATCTAGTCCAAATGCACTATTAAATAGTACGCCACCAGCTACCATTCCAGAATGTGTGTATAGCGTAAAGAATACAACGATAACTAACCCCGAAATGACTTTAACGATTCTTGTATGATCGGATAATCTTTTTTCAAAAAAGTCAGGTAAAGTAATAGCGTTATCAGTCAGTTCAGTATAAATTCTCAAACGTGAAGCGACGAGTATGTAATTAAGCCAAGCACCAATTGTAAGTCCAATCGCAATCCAAGTTGCTGATAGACCGATACTATATACAGATCCCGGCAAGCCCATAATCATCCAACCACTCATGTCTGAAGCACCTGCTGATAGGGCAGTAACAAGTGCACCTAAATCTCTGCCGCCTAACATATATTCATCAAGCGTACTTGTCGAACGTTTGTAAGCATAAAATCCAATTGCTAATAAAATGGCAAAATAAATAGCAATCATGACGTATGTTTCCCAAGAAGTTTCGACTTTAACATTCTTAAAAGTATTTCCAAGTATAAACATGAAAAACCACCTCTCACTCATTGACATAAAATTCAGAAAAAATTCTGATAATTTATTATACACAATGTATGCGCTTTCATGTAGTTAATTTTTAATAACTTTAGATTTTTATATGAAAATTTGTTAAAATTATATGATGTTAGATTAACTAAGGAGGCGTCGCACATGACGAAGGTAACATCTGAACAAGTTGAACATGTTGCTAATTTAGCTAGACTTGAAGTTTCACAAGACGAAGTCAATGAATTCACACAATCTTTAGAAAAGATCTTAAACTTTGCAGGACAATTAGATGAAGTTGATACTGAAAATGTTGAACCAACATTCCACGTATTAGACTTACAAAATGTTCTAAGAGAAGATAAGAGTGAATCAGGAATTCCTCAAGAACAAGCATTACTTAATGCGAAAGAAAAAGAAGCGGGGCAATTTAAAGTTCCAGCAATTATGAACGAGGAGGACTAAAGCATGACAATTCGTTATGAAACAATTGAACGTTTATCAGAAATGATTAAAAATAATGAAATTAAGCCATCTGAAATTGTTAGAGATATTTTTGATGCGATAGAAGCAAACGACGCAAATATTAAAGCATTCTTAGCTTTAGATAAAGAACAAGCAATTAAAAAAGCTGAAGAACAAGATAAATTACAAGCTGAAGGTAAAATGGAAGGTAAGCTATTTGGTATTCCGATGGGTATCAAAGACAATATTATTACTGAAGGTGTAGAAACTACATGTGCAAGTAAAATGTTAGAAGGCTTTATTCCTATATATGAATCAACAGTTATGAATAAATTAAATGCTGAAAATGGTATTTTAGTTGGTAAACTTAACATGGATGAATTTGCAATGGGTGGTTCAAATGAGAACTCTTATTTCAAGACAACTGTTAATCCATTTGACCATAAAGCCGTACCAGGTGGTTCATCAGGTGGTTCAGCAGCAGCTGTTGCAGCAAGCTTAGTACCATTTGCATTAGGTTCAGATACTGGTGGTTCAATCCGTCAACCAGCATCATACTGTGGTGTTGTTGGTATGAAACCTACATATGGTCGTGTATCTCGTTTTGGTCTAGTAGCATTTGCTTCTTCATTAGATCAAATTGGACCTATTACACGTAGTGTTAAAGATAATGCGTTAATTTTAGAAACGATTTCTGGACATGACGCACAAGATTCAACAAGTGCTCCGATTGAAGATGTAGACTTTACGTCTGAAATTGGTAAAGATATTAAAGGCTTAAAAGTAGCTGTACCAGAAGAGTTCATTGGCTCTGGTGTATCTGAAGAAGTTAAGAATTCAGTAAATGAAGCGGTTAAAACTTTAGAATCTTTAGGTGCTACAGTTGATCGCGTATCATTACCAAATACTAAATACGGTGTAGCAAGTTACTATATTATTGCATCTTCTGAAGCATCAGCTAACTTAGCTAGATTTGATGGTATCCGTTATGGTTATCATTCAAAATCAGCAAATACACTAGAAGAACTATACAAAAAATCTCGTGGTGAAGGCTTTGGAGATGAAGTTAAACGTCGTATTATGCTTGGAACATTCGCATTAAGTTCTGGTTATTACGATGCTTACTACAAAAAAGCTCAAAAAGTTCGTACATTAATCAAACAAGACTTCGAAAAAGTATTTGAAGACTATGATGTTATCGTAGGACCAACTGCACCAACGACAGCATTCAATATTGGTGAACAAATTGATGATCCATTAACAATGTACGCTAATGATATTTTAACGATTCCAGTTAACTTAGCAGGTGTACCATCAATCTCTATTCCTTGTGGTAAATCAAATGGTCGTCCAATTGGTTTACAAATTGTTGGTAAACCATTCGATGAAAAAACGATATACAAAGTTGCTTATCAATATGAAACACAATATAACTTACATGATGACTATAAAACTTTACAAGGAGTGTGAAACTGAATGCATTTTGAAACAATTATCGGCTTAGAAGTTCACGTCGAATTAAAAACAGAATCAAAAATGTTTTCACCATCACCCGCTCATTTCGGTGCGGAACCTAATACAAATACAAACGTTATTGACTTAGCATATCCAGGCGTATTACCAGTTGTAAACAAGACAGCTGTTGATTGGGCTATGCGTGCTGCAATGGCATTAAATATGGATATTGCGAAAGAATCTAAATTTGATAGAAAAAACTATTTCTACCCAGATAATCCAAAAGCTTATCAAATTTCTCAATTCGATCAACCAATTGGTGAAAATGGTTGGATTGATATTGAAGTAGATGGAGAAACTAAACGTATTGGTATCACACGTTTACACATGGAAGAAGATGCAGGGAAATTAACACATAAAGATGGATATTCTTTAGTTGATTTAAACCGTCAAGGAACACCTTTAATCGAAATCGTTTCTGAACCTGATATTCGTTCTCCTAAAGAAGCATATGCTTACTTAGAAAAATTACGTGCAATTATTCAATATACAGGCGTATCAGATTGTAAAATGGAAGAAGGTTCATTACGTTGTGATGCCAACATTTCATTACGTCCATATGGTCAAGAAGAATTCGGTACAAAAGCTGAGCTTAAAAACTTAAACTCATTTAACTATGTCCGTAAAGGTCTTGAACATGAAGAAAAACGCCAAGCAGAAGTATTATTAGCTGGTGGCGAAATTTTACAAGAAACACGTCGTTTCAACGAATCAACAGGCGAAACAATTTTAATGCGTGTTAAAGAAGGTTCAGATGACTATCGTTACTTCCCAGAGCCAGATTTAGTACCATTATATGTTGATGATGAGTGGAAAGAACGTGTACGTCAAACAATCCCAGATTTACCAGACGTACGTAAAGAACGTTATGTTAATGAATTAGGATTACCAGCTTATGATGCACATGTATTAACATTAACTAAAGAAATGTCAGATTTCTTTGAAGCAGCAATTGAACATGGTGCAGACGTTAAATTAACATCTAACTGGTTAATGGGTGGCGTTAATGAATACTTAAATAAAAATCAAATCGAATTACAAGATACTGCATTAACACCTGAAAACTTAGCAGGTATGATTAAACTTATTGAAGATGGCACAATGAGTAGTAAAATTGCTAAGAAAGTATTCCCTGAATTAGCTGAAAACGGTGGAGACGCACATCAAATTATGAAAGACAAAGGTCTTGTACAAATATCTGATGAAGCAACACTATTAGGATTCGTTACAGAAGCATTAGACAATAATCCACAATCAGTAGAAGACTTCAAAAATGGTAAAGGCAAAGCGATGGGCTTCTTAGTAGGTCAAATTATGAAAATTTCAAAAGGCCAAGCAAACCCACAAATCGTGAACCAATTACTAAAATCAGAATTAGAAAAAAGATAATAAATATTATGAAAATCTCGTCACAGAGTGAAGTACTCGTGACGAGATTTTTTTGTTGAATGAGATGGTGGCGTGGCTGTTAGGGACAGAATTCTGAGAAATGTCCGTAAGAGGTGTTGTTAGGGACAGAATTCTGAGAAATGTCCGTAAGAGGTGTTGTTAGGGACAGAATTCTGAGAAATGTCCGTAAGAGGTGTGGACCGTCTACACTTAATTGGACAACTTCTTTAAAGAGAAGTATTGTTAAAATTAAGAAAGTAGGTGGTCTTTTTATGAGAAGAGAGCGT